>NZ_LSJW01000162.1:0-27510 GCF_001557335.1 Microbacterium sp. CCH5-D1 | reverse complement strand
CCTCGCGCGTGCCCGCCGGTGCAGATTCGAGCGTGTGTCCTGCAGCGACCCGCTCCGCGGCGATCGCGATGTGCAGCAGCACGTCGAAGATCGCGAGCTCGTTCACGTAGTAGCCGAGCTCACCCAACTCGCGCACCAGGGCCGATTTGAAGGGACCGACCGCGCCGGCGTCCACCGCCGATCCGGACAGCGCGCGCCGGAACGTCTCGGGATGGAACGAGGCATCATCCATCTCGTCGTGGGCGAGCCTGCTGAGCAGACGGCGCTGCGCTGTCTCATTGCCGCGCAGACGCACGATCTCGCGCTCGCGCTCGAGCGTCAGGTCGGTGCCGTCGAGCAGGCCGCGCACGCGCACCAGATCCGCTTCGAGCGTCGCCTCGCTGACGTGCAGATCCTCCGCGGTGTCGAAGACATCGATGCCAGCCGGCTCATCGAGCAGGAGTCGCACCAGGGTGTGCAGGCGATCGCGAGGGGCCGATTCCCCGCCCTGACGCATGCGCATCGCACCCCGTGCACCGGATCCGGCGCGATACCCCGCGGGACCCGACTCGATCACGGCGGCTCCGGGCGTGCGAGCGTTCAGCGCCGCGACGTAGGAACGGATGCTGCGCGGGGTGACCCCCATGAGGTCGGCGAGGCTCGCGGCCGTAGCCCAGCCCTCCTGACGCAGCAGCGCGGCGAGGAGCTGGTCCTGACGCTGGCGCGACATGATCCTCCCCTCCCGCGTGCTGACTGCACCGTCTCGACGTGCTCTCCATGATGTCAGGTGGCCGGCGCCTCGGGGCGGAAGGCGCCGTTCCGCGGGGGCGGAAAGGATCGTGTTGGCGCGCACCCCTTCCTGGTTCCCAGACTGTTCTCAGGAAGTAGGTGGGCATCGATGAGGATCCTCGTGGTGTGCGGTGCGGGAGCATCGAGCACGTTCGTCGCGCAACGGCTCCGCCGTGCCGCGGAGACGGCCGGTCTGGCCTGGGACGCATCCGCCGGGACCGAGGGCTCCGCCTCGGATTCCGACCACGACCTGATCCTGGTCGGCCCGCACCTGGCCGACCGCCTCGACGCCATCCGCGAGAACTCGAACGCGCCGGTCGCCATCCTCCCGGACGACGTCTTCTCCGATCTCGACGGCTCGCGCACGCTCGTCCTCGCCCGTTCGCTCCTCGCCGCCGGCGAAACCCCGAAAGGAACATCATGACCGCCACCCGCACCGTCCGGATCGGCTCCTCCCATGGACTCCACGCCCGTCCAGCCAAGCTGTTCGCGCAGGCGGCGAAGGACTCCGGCATCGCCGTGACGATCGCCAAGGATTCCGGAAAACCCGTCAACGCGGCGAGCATCCTCGGCGTCATCGCCCTCGCGATCGAGCACGGCGACTACGTCACGCTCACGGCGGACGGCGACGGCGCGGAGAACGTGCTCGACACCCTCACCGAGCTCCTCACCACCGACCACGACCAGGACGCCGCCGGATGAGCGAGCTGCGCGGAGTGGGCATCGGTCTCGGGGTCGCCCAGGGGCCGATCGTCCGCATGGCCGAGGCGATGCCGGCCCCGGAGAACACGCCGAGCACCGCGGGGGCTGACGCCGAACGAGCGAGGGTCCGCGACGCCGTCTCGGTCGTGGCAAAGGCACTGAACGAGCGCGGCGAGGCAGCCGGAGGATCCGCGCAGGAGGTCCTCGAGGCGCAGGCCATGATCGCCGAGGACCCGACGCTCCAGGACGAGGTCGACACACGGATCGACGCGGGGGCGACGGCCGAGTGGGCCGTGCACGACGCATTCGCCGGGTTCCGCGCCACGCTCGAGGCGGTCGGCGGCTACCTCGGCGAACGCGCCGCGGACCTGGACGACATCGCGCAGCGAGTGCTCGCGCATCTTCGCGGCGTCGGCGCCCCGGGTGTCCCGAACCCGGGACACCCGTTCGTGCTGGTCGCCCGCGACCTCGCGCCGGCGGACACCGCACTCCTCGATCTGGATCAGGTCCTGGCACTGATCACCACCGACGGCGGCCCGACCTCGCACACGGCGATCCTCGCCAGGGAGAAGGGCATCGTCGCGATCGTGGGCGTCGCCGACGGCGAGATGCTGACCACCGGCGAGACCGTGATCGTCGATGCGGCCAGCGGCGTGGTCACGCGCGAACCGACGGATGACGAGAAGGCTCGCGCCACCGAGCGCGCTGCCGCTCGGCGGTCGGCCGACGCGGCCCCAACCACTCCCGGCGCTCTCGCCGACGGCACGCCTGTCGCGCTGCTCGCGAATCTGGGGAAGCCTGCAGATGCGGCCGACGCGGTCGCTCGGGGGGCCGAGGGCGTCGGGCTGTTCCGTACCGAGTTCCTGTTCCTCTCCTCCGCCCAGGCGCCCACCATCGCTCAGCAGCGCGAGTCGTACCGCGAGCTGCTCGCGGCCTTCCCCGGCCGGAAGGTCGTGGTGCGGATGCTCGATGCCGGCGCTGACAAGCCTCTGGCCTTCCTCAACGATGCACACGAGGAGAACCCGGCGCTCGGGCTCAGGGGTCTGCGGGCGCTGCGCGCCAGCGAGGACATCCTGCGGGAGCAGCTCACCGCACTCGCCGAGGCCGCCGCCGTGACCGAGGCCGATCTCTGGGTGATGGCTCCCATGGTCGCAACGGTCGAGGAGACCGTCTACTTCACGGGACTCGCACGCGAGTACGGGCTGAAGACCGCGGGAGTGATGGTCGAGATCCCGGCGAGCGCTCTGCTCGCCGATCGCGTGCTCGCGCACGCCGACTTCGCCTCGATCGGCACCAACGACCTCACGCAGTACACGATGGCTGCCGACCGGATGCTCGGCTCGGTCGCAGGGTTCCAGGACCCCTGGCACCCTGCCGTCCTCCGCCTCGTCCGCGAGGTCGGCGATGCCGGTGCCCGACTCGGCAAACCCGTCGGCATCTGCGGCGAAGCCGCCGCCGATCCGCTGCTCGCCGTGGTGCTGGTCGGTCTCGGCGCGACGAGCCTGTCGATGGCGCCTTCCGCCCTGGCCGATGTCCGTCATGCGCTGTCCGAGCGCACCCCGTCCGAGGCGCGGAGTCTCGCCAAGGCCGCCCTGGCCGCCGACGATGCCTCCTCCGCCCGAAACGCCGTGGCAGCCCTCGCCGCGGAACTCCCCCTCCACAAGAAAGAGACGACATCATGACGACGACGTCACCTGCCGCCACCAGACCCGGCGGCCTGCGCGTAGGAGTGCAGCGCTTCGGCACATTCCTCTCAGGCATGATCATGCCCAACATCGCCGCCTTCATCGCCTGGGGCTTCATCACGATGCTGTTCATCCCGAAGGGGTTCTTCGGCGCGGAGAGCCCGTTCGGCTGGCACTGGGCAGGCGTGTCCGAGATCCTCGGCGGTGGCGGCGACTCCGTCATCATCGGCTGGCAGGGCGCGATGACCGCCGTGGCCGAAGGCGCGGACGGCAACATCCTCGCCTACGTCGGACTGGTCGGCCCGATGGTGACGTACCTGCTGCCGCTGCTGATCGCGAACACCGCCGGCCGCATGGTCTACGGCGAGCGCGGAGGCGTCGTCGCCTCGATCGCCACCGTCGGCGTGATCGTCGGCACGAACATCCCGATGTTCCTCGGTGCCATGATCATGGGCCCCCTCGCCGCCTGGGTCATGAAGCAGGTCGACCGGCTGTGGGACGGCAAGATCAAGCCCGGCTTCGAGATGCTGGTCAACAACTTCTCCGCCGGTATCCTCGGCATGCTGCTCGCGATCTTCGGCTTCTTCGCCTTCGGCCCCGTGATGCTCGGCATCAGCGCCGCGCTCGGCACGGCCGTCGACTGGCTGGTCTCGCTGCAGCTGCTCCCGCTCGTATCGATCATCGTCGAGCCCGCGAAGGTGCTGTTCCTGAACAACGCCATCAACCACGGCGTGTTCACCCCGCTCGGCATCGAGCAGGCGACCGAGACCGGCAAGTCGATCCTGTTCCTCATCGAGGCGAACCCCGGGCCCGGCCTCGGTCTGCTCCTCGCCTTCACCTTCTTCGGGGTCGGTGCGGCGAAGGCATCCGCTCCCGGCGCGGCGATCATCCAGTTCTTCGGTGGCATCCACGAGATCTACTTCCCCTACGCTCTCAGCAAGCCGACCACGATCCTCGCCCTCATCGCGGGTGGTGCAGCCGGGGTCACCACGAACATGGTCCTCGGCGGGGGTCTCGCCTTCCCTGCAGCACCGGGAAGCATCATCGCCGTGACGGCTGCGGCCATCGGCCCGGGAGTCGGCAACCTCCTGGTCGTCTACCTCTCGGTCATCGTCGCAGCGACCGTGACCTTCCTCATCACCGGCGTGATCCTGCGGGCCTCCCGCAAGCGCGACCTCGAGGCCGAGAGCGACACCTTCGGCGCCGCGATCGCACAGACCGAGGCCAACAAGGGCAAGTCGTCCGCCGCGATGGACGCGCTGCGCACGTCGACGGCATCCGCGGCTCCGGAAGCCACGGCCGCCACGAGCGCGACCGTGATCTCCGCACCGATCGAGCGGATCGTGTTCGCCTGCGACGCCGGGATGGGCTCGTCCGCCATGGGCGCGAGCGTGCTGCGCAACAAGCTCAAGAAGGCCGGCATCGAGGACATCACGGTCACCAACCAGGCGATCGCGAACCTCGACGGAACGGCTGACGTCGTCATCACCCAGCAGCAGCTCACCGAGCGCGCCGAGGCGAAGTCGCCGAACTCCGTCCACGTCTCCGTGGACAACTTCATGAACTCGCCCCGCTACGAAGAAGTCGTCGAGATGGTGCGCGAGCAGCGAAAGGAAACAGAATGAGCGTCCTCACCCAGGATCAGGTCCGCATCCACCCCGGTGGTGCGACACGAGACGAGGCTCTGCAGGAGGCGACGGACATCCTCGTCGCCGCCGGTGCGGTCACCCCGGCCTACGTCGACGCGATGCGGCAGCGTGAGGAGACGGTGTCGACCTTCATGGGCAACGGCCTCGCCATACCGCACGGCACGAACGAGGCGAAGGACACGATCCTCGCCTCCGCACTGTCGGTCGTCCGCTATGACGGGGGCGTCGACTGGTCCGGCGAGCCCGCGACCTTCGTGATCGGCATCGCCGGCGTCGGGGACGAGCACCTGGAGATCCTCTCCCGCATCGCCATCCTGTTCTCCGAGGAGGACGATGTCGCCAGGCTGTCGGCGGCACAGACCGCCGAGGAGCTCTACGCCCTCCTCTCGGAGGTGAACGAAGGATGAAGGCGGTCCACTTCGGGGCGGGCAACATCGGGCGCGGGTTCGTCGGTCTGCTGTTGAGCGACGGCGGGTACGAGGTGGTCTTCTCGGACGTCGCCGATGCGCTCGTCGACGCGATCAACGAGGTCGACTCGTACACGGTGCACGAGGCCGGCCCCGGAGGGACCGATCACGTCGTGACCGGGTTCCGCGCGGTCAACAGCAGGACGCATCCGGCCGCGGTGGCCGAGGAGGTCGCCACCGCGGATGTCGTCACGACCGCGGTGGGCCCGACGGTGCTGCGGTTCGTGGCGCCGTCGATCGTCGCCGGACTCGCCCTGCGCAGTCCGGACTCCGCGCCGCTGCAGGTGATGGCGTGCGAGAACGCGATCGGGGCAACGGAGCTGCTGCGGCGGGAGATCGTCGCCGCAGCGGGCGCGGATGCAGAGACGCTGCTCGCGCGCGCGGTCTTCGCCAACACGGCCGTCGACCGCATCGTCCCGGCGCAGCCGGAGGGATCGGGGGTCGACGTGACGGTCGAGCCCTACTTCGAGTGGGCCATCGAGTCGGGACCCTTCGAGGGCGCGCTGCCGAACATCCCCGGCGCGCACTTCGTCGACGACCTGGCGCCGTACATCGAACGCAAGCTGTTCACGGTGAACACCGGCCATGCGGCGACCGCGTACTTCGGGGCGCGTGCGGGCATCGAGCGCATCTCGGACGCCCTCGCCGACTCGGACATCTCCTCGAGCGTCTCGGCGGCGCTCGAGGAGACATCGGCCGTCCTGGTCGCCGAGCACGGGCTCGACCCGGCAGACCTCGCCGACTACCGCGCGACGATCCTGGAGCGCTTCCGCAACCCCGCGCTCGTCGACACCGTGCAGCGCGTCGGACGTCAGCCGCTGCGGAAGATCTCACGGCATGAGCGCTTCGTCGGCCCGGCGGCCATGGCCGCAGAGCGGGGGTTGCCCACCGACGCCTTGGTCGCCGCCGTGTCCGCAGCGCTCGAGTTCGACGATCCCGCCGACGAGCAGTCTGTCGAGCTGCAGCAGCTGCTCCGTGCCGAGGACCCTGCCGCGTTCACCACCACCACGACAGGCCTCGACCCGGAGCACCCGCTGTTCCCACTGATCCGGGACGCCGTCGCGGCCAGGCAACAGCGTCTGGGAGCTGTCTGACCCCTCGCTCAGAGACGCCCCCGTCTGCCGATACCATCGGTGGGCGGGGGCGTTTCTCGACACGACGGCGTGCGGGAGGACAGCGAGGTGCGGGAGCCACATGAACGGATATGCCGTGATCGGTGCGGGACCATCGGGCCTCGCCGCCGCACGAGCGCTGCAGAAGCGCGGGATCGGTGTGGACGGGTATGAGGCCTCGCACGGCGTCGGCGGCCTGTGGGACATCGACAATCCCCGCAGCACGATGTACGAGTCGGCTCACCTCATCTCCTCGCGGACCACGACGGAGTTCACCGAGTTCCCCATGCGCTCCTCGGTCGACTACCCGGGTCACCGCGTTCTCAAGGAGTACTTCGAGGACTACGCCGCCCACTTCGACCTCACCGCTCTGTTCCGGTTCGACACGCGCGTGACGCGGCTCGAACCGCGCGATGGCGGATGGGATCTCACGAGCACCGGCCCCGACGGCGTCGAGACCCGGTGGTACACGGGTGTCGTGCTGGCGAACGGAACGCTCGCCCGGCCGAACGTTCCCTCCTTCGCCGGCGAGTTCACGGGCGAACTGCTGCACACGAGCGCTTACAAGTCGCCGGAGCAGCTGAAGTCCAGACGGGTGCTGCTGATCGGCGCGGGCAACTCCGGCTGCGACATCGCGGTGGACGCCGTGCATCATGCGGTGTCCGTCGACATGAGCGTGCGGCGCGGCTACTACTTCGTGCCGCGCTACCTGTTCGGAAGACCCAGCGACACCCTGAACCAGGGCCGCCCGCTGCCCGCCAGGATCAAGCAGGCGCTCGACAGCCGCGTGCTGCGCGCCTTCACGGGCGACCCCGTGCGCTTCGGATTCCCGAAGCCCGACTACCGCATCTACGAGTCGCACCCGATCGTGAACACCCTGATCCTGAACCACCTCGGGCAGGGCGATCTGCGGATCCGCGCCGACGTCGACCGGTTCGACGGGCCGACCGTGCACTTCCGCGACGGCGGCGCCGACGACTACGACCTCGTGCTGCTGGCCACCGGGTACACCCTCGACTATCCGTTCGTCGACAGGGAGCACCTGCACTGGCGAGGCGGTTCGCCGCGACTGTTCCTGAACGTGTTCCCGTCGTCGTTCAACGGTCTCTACGTGATGGGCATGATCGAAGCCTCCGGCATCGGCTGGCAGGGCCGCTACGAGCAGGCCGAGCTGCTGGCGGCCTATCTGAGCGCCGCCGAGGAGGAGCCGACGCGCGCCGCACGCTTCCGCCGACGCGTGACCGAGACCCCGTGGCCGGATGTCACCGGCGGCTACCACTACCTGGGCCTCGACCGGATGGCCTACTACGTGAACAAGGACGCCTACCGCACGGCCGTGCGACGGGAGAAGGGCGCACTCGAGGTGCCAGCCTGAGCGCAGCCGCCGTCGCGGGTCGCCGTCGCGGGGTCGCCGTCCCGAGAGCGCCATCGTGCATCACCGGGTCACCGCGCGGAGTAGCGTTGTCCCGTGAAGAAGAAGTCCCACCGGATCCTGAGGCGCGTGCTGTGGAGCATCGCCATCGTGCTCGTGCTCGCCGTCGGCGGTGTACTCGCCTGGAGTCAGATCGGCGTCATGTCCGCGGAGCCGGAACCGCTCGCGGCCGTGCGCGAGAACCCGGCGATCACGGTGACCGACGCCGACCAGGGCATCGTGCTCGCTCCCGCGGACGGAGACTCGGACCTCGGCCTCGTGTTCATCCCCGGAGCCAAGGTCGACCCGTGGGCATACGCGGCCATCCTGCAGGGCCTGGCCGAGGACGGGGTCACCGTCGTGATCACGCGCCCATGGCTCAACCTGGCATTCTTCGACCCGCGCGGTCTCGACGCGTTCACCTCCGCTGCCCCCGGAATCGACGTGTGGAGCGTCGGCGGCCACTCACTGGGCGGGGTGCGTGCCTGTCAGCTCGCGTCCGATGCCGACGCGCTGGTGCTGTTCGCATCCTACTGCGCGAACGACCTCTCAGGAAGCGACCTGCCCGTTCTGAGCCTCGCGGGGAGCGAGGACGGGCTGTCCACGCCCCAGAAGATCGCGGATGCCCGGCCCGAGCTGCCCGGCGATGCCGACCTGGTCGAGATCGAGGGCGCATCTCACGCCTCCTTCGGCGACTACGGTCCACAGGACGGCGACGGCACCCCGACCATCTCGAGCGACGACATGCATGCGGAGGTCACGCGTCTCGCCGGAGACTTCCTCGCCCCGCTCGCTCCCTGAGCCTCACTCCCCCACAGGGTCGAACCCGAGGTCGAGCACGGGGTCGAGCACGGAGTCGAGCAACGGATGCAGGTGTCGCGTTCGCAGCGCCGTCGCCGCTGACCGGGCTCCCGCCCGGAGGGCGGTGGGGACGTCGGCTCCGTCGAGCCGTGCATCGAGCACCCCAGCCAGGAAGGCATCTCCCGCCCCGTTCGTGTCGACGACATCGACGGATTCTGCAGGAACCCGGTGGACGGCGCTGTGTTCGTCGACCGCGACGGCACCGTCCGCCCCCAGAGTGCAGACGGCCAGACGGGTTCTCCCCGCGATGCGTGATCGGAGGAACCCGATCGGGTCGTCGAGTCTGTCGGCGTTGCAGAACACCGCGTCGGCGGCGTCGAGGAAAGGCCGATGATAGCCCGCCGACCCGTCGTAGTCATGCACGTCGACCCAGATCGGCGTACCGGTCGACCGGGCCAGGGGCAGCAGGCGCAGGGGTTCGGCCGCAAGGTCGAGCACGACGGCGTCGGCTGCCGCCATCTCCCCGTGCGCACGCCGGTCGTGTTCACCCGTCGTCTCCCCCGGCGTGGCCAGGTAGAGCGAGACCCGCTCACCCGCGCGCGTCATCAGATTGAGATGCCGCTCCGTGACACCGTCATGCCAGTCCACCGGCACCCCCGCGGCACGTAGGGCCTCTCGGACGTGTACGCCCTCCCTGTCCACCCCGGCGGTGGCGTGGAGCCGGACAGACCTGCCCAGCGCGGTCAGGCTGAGCGCCTTGCCCGCGCTCGTGCCTCCGACCGTCTCCCAGGCGCTCTCGGCGAACTGCATGTGCGGTACCGGCTCCGGCAGCCGGTCGAGCACGACGATCGTGTTCCACGACACCGGCCCGACGATGACGACGGAGGCGGACTCTGAGGAGGAGGGCATGGCACCATCCTGCCGCGTGCTCCGCCCTCAGCCGATGCGCGAGACCAGCGCGTCGAGCCCCATGCCGTAGTCGATGCGCACGACGGGGAGAGCGAGCTTGTCGGTGCCGATCGTCACGTATCCGGGTTCGATGGTGCGCCCCATCTCGAATCCGGCCTGGGCGACTCCCTGCTTGGTGGTGTCGTTGTAGTGCCCGAACGGATACGCGACGACCTGCCCCACGCCGAGCACGCCGGCCGACGTGGTGAGGTCGGCCGCGATCTGATCGGCCGTCCAGTTGACCATCCGGCCCTTGCCGTTGTCTCCGGCCTGGTGCATGTCGTGCGTGTGCGAGCGACGCTGCACGTAGATCGAGGGCGCGGGATCCTGCCGGTAGGCCGTGATCATGAACGACGTGCTGAGCAGCTTGTACCTGTCGACGACCGGCACCGCAAGATCGAACCACGACTGGTCGGCGTCGTCATCGGTGATGATCACGCTCTTGGCGGGAAGCGAGAGCCGACCGTCGATGAAGGCGCTGAGCTCGTCCCACGTCGGCAGGTAGAACCCCGTCGTCGCGATGTGATTCATCTGCGCGTCGAAGTCGCCGATGTAGGCGTAGTTGCCCCGCAACCAGCCCTTCTCCCCCTCCGGGTTCGCCGTGAACTGGTGGTACATCAGGATGGGCACCCGCACGTTCTCCGCCGCGTTGTCCTCCGGCGTCCTCCAGGCCGCGAAGAGCTCGACCTGTTGATCGGCGCACACCACGGGGTCTGCGCCGTTCACACGCGCGGCGACGGTGAGCGCCCCGGCGTCCGCAGCGCTCGAGTACCAGCCGGCGAACACCCTGCCGTCGAGCTGCGGGATCGGCAGTCCCTGGTAGAGGTCGTCCTGGAACTGCAGCATCGGATCGGTGGGCGCACCCTCGCCCGAGAACGTGACAGCGCAGGCGCGCGGGTCGTCCGCATCGGCGACGATCTGCTCCGCGGGAGTCAGCGGATGCTCGATCGCCATGGACTGCGCCTTCGGGACGGTGTTCTCCGGCGTGCGGTTCATCCAGGCGAAGGCGGCGATGCCTCCTCCGACCACGACGGCCGCCGCGATCGTGCCGACGATGACGGCGGTTCGTGCGGCCCGTTTCTTCCCCCCGGAAGCCATGATCAGGCGTCGAAGCCTTCGGCGATCATCTCCACGAGCTCCTCGCGCTCCTCGACGGGCAGGAACGCCGCAGCAGCCGCATTGAACTGGAACGTCTCGAGGTCGTCGAGGTCGTACTCGAACGTCTCGACCAGCCGGGCGAGTTCCCGTGTGAGAGACGTGGCGCTCATGGTGCGGTTGTCGACGTTCACGGTCACCGCGAACCCGAGCTGGTAGAGCAGGTCGAACGGGTGATCCACCATCGTGTCGCCCCACGCGGCGATCGCCCCGGTCTGCAGGTTCGACGACGGCGAGAGCTCGAGCGGGATCTCACGGTCGCGCACCCAGCGAGCGAGGTCGCCGAACTGCACCTGCACCTCGTCGCCCTCCTGCGTGATGACCTGGAGGTCCTCCGCGATGCGCACGCCGTGGCCGAGGCGCAGGGCGCGCCCGTCCAGCAGCGCCGAGCGGATCGAGGCCAGGCCGGCCGCCTCGCCCGCATGCACGGTGACGGGGAAGAAGTTCTCGGCGAGGTAGTCGAACGCCTTGCGGTGGTTCGACGGCGGGAATCCGTCCTCCGGTCCCGCGATGTCGAAGCCCACCGCACCGCGACCGCGGAAGTCGACCGCGAGCTCGGCGATCTCGAGGGCGCGGTCGGTGTGGCGCATCGCGGTGATGAGCTGCCCGACCCGGATGCTGCGTCCGGAGCGGTCGGCGAGGTCTTCTCCCTCTTCGATGCCCTGCTGCACGGCTTCCACGGTCTGCTCGAGCGTGAGACCGCGAGCCAGATGCTGCTCTGGTGCCCAGCGCACCTCGCCGTAGATCACTCCGTCGGCGGCGAGATCCTGCACGAACTCGCGCGCGACGCGGGTGAGCCCCTCCTGGGTCTGCATCACGGCGGTGGTGAGGTCGAACGTCTTGAGGTACTCGACCAGAGAACCCGAGTCGCTCTGCTTCGCGAACCACGAACCCAGAGCAGCAGGCTTCGACTCGGGAACGTCCAGTCCGATCTCATCCGCGAGCTCGATGATCGTGGCGGGCCGCACCGCACCGTCGAGGTGGTCGTGCAGCGACACCTTGGGCAGGCTCCGCAGGGAGACGCCCTGAAGCGTGACGTCGCCGTTCGCATCGATCGACATGGTGATCCTCTCGGTCGCGGATGTGCTCAGATCAGGCTAGCGGTCCGACGTCACGCGGTGATGCGCTCGCGGACGATGGGACCGGTGACCGGCGCCTCGTCCCCGATCTCCCACGAGCCATCGAGCGCGTCGAGCGCCCGGCCGAAACGAGCATCGTCTGCGGCGGAGAGGGTGAACAGCGGCTGACCGGCGACGACGCGATCGCCGGGCTTCGCGTGCAGATCGATTCCCGCTTCGAAGATCACGGGATCCTGCGCCCTGGCGCGACCCGCGCCGAGACGCCAGGCGGCGACGCCGAACGGAAGGGCGTCCATGCGCGTGACGACGCCGTCGGCCGGTGCCAGCACCTGGTGCGTCTCCCGTGCCGTCGGCAGCGCGGCATCCGGATCGCCGTCCTGCGCGCGGATCATCGCCTTCCAGGTGTCCATGGCACGCCCGTCGTCGAGCGCGGCCTCCACGTCGGCGTCCGGCTGTCCGGCGAGGGCCAGCATCTCGCGCGCCAGGGCGATGGTCAGCTCCCGCACGTCGGAGGGTCCGCCACCGGCGAGGATCTCCACCGACTCCCGCACCTCGTTCGCGTTTCCGATAGCGAGGCCGAGCGGGACGTTCATGTCGGTCAGCAGGGCGGTCGTCGCGACGCCGGAGTCGGTGCCGAGGGCGACCATCGTGCGCGCCAGCTCGCGAGCGCGGTCGATGTCCTGCATGAACGCACCGGATCCGAACTTCACGTCGAGCACGAGGGCATCCGTCCCCTCCGCGATCTTCTTCGACATGATGCTGGAGGCGATCAGCGGGATCGCCTCCACGGTGCCGGTGACGTCGCGGAGCGCGTAGAGCTTCTTGTCGGCGGGAGCGAGCCCGGAGCCGGCGGCGCAGATGACAGCGCCCACGTCGCCCTGCATCTGCGCGAACATCTCCTCGTTGCTGAGAGCCGCGCGCCAGCCGGGGATCGACTCGAGCTTGTCGAGCGTGCCGCCGGTGTGTCCGAGACCGCGACCGCTCAGCTGCGGCACCGCCACACCGAAGGATGCCACCAGAGGCGCGAGCGGCAGCGTGATCTTGTCACCGACACCACCGGTGGAGTGCTTGTCGACGGTGCGCTTGCCGAGCGAGGCGAAGCTCATCCGCTCCCCCGACGCGATCATCGCATCCGTCAGCACCCGGATCTCGTCGCGCTCCATGCCGCGCTGGAAGATCGCCATCGCGAACGATGCCATCTGCGCGTCCGACACGTAGCCCCGCGTGTAGGCGTCGACCATCCAGCGCAGCGCGGGCTCGGGCACCGCACCGCCGTCGCGCTTGGCGCGGATCACATCGATCGCATCGAACGGTTCGATGGCTCCCTGAGCCTGTCCAGCGGTCATCGTGCTTCCTCCAGGTCGCGCGGCCCGAACGCATCGGGCAGCACCTCGTCGATCGTGCGGATGCCGGAGACGGTCTCCAGCAGCATCCCGGGCATCGCATGCTCGAACAGCAGCTGGCGGCAGCGCCCGCACGGCATGATCGTCTGCCCCTCGTTGTTCACGCACACGAAGGCGACGAGCTGACCGCCGCCCGACATGTGCAGGTCGCCCACCAGAGCGCACTCCGCGCACAGCGTCACACCGTACGAGGCGTTCTCGACGTTGCAGCCGGCCACGATCCGACCGTCGCCCACGAGGGCCGCAGCCCCCACGCGATAGCGCGAGTAGGGCGCGTAGGCCTTGGTCATGGCGTCGGTCGCGACCTGGCGCAGTTCATCCCAGTCGATGTCCGTCATTGCGATGCTTCTCTCTTCCCGGCAGGGCTACGACTTGATGTAGGGCTTGCCGTCGGCGGCAGGCGCCTTGATCTGGCCGGCGAACCCGGCGACCGCGAGCAGCGTCACGACGTACGGCAGCATCAGCATGAACTCGCCGGGGATCGGCGTCTTCAGGATCGACAGCAGGTTCTGCAGGTTGGTGGCGAAGCCGAACAGCAGGGCGGCGAGGGTCGCACGGATCGGATCCCAGCGACCGAAGATCACCGCGGCGAGGGCGATGAAGCCGAGTCCCGCCGTCATGTCCTTGCCGAACTGCGGTACCGAGACGAGTGTGAAGTACGCGCCACCCATGCCCGCGATCGCGCCGGCCAGCAGCACGTTCCAGAATCGCGTCGGGTTGACCTTGATGCCCACCGTGTCGGCCGCCTGCGGGTGCTCGCCGACGGCACGCAGCCGCAGACCCCAGCGCGTGCGGTACAGGCCCCATGCCACCACCGCGACGGTGATGAACATCAGGTACCCGATGAACGTCTGGTTGAAGAGCACGGGGCCGATGATGGGGATGTCGCTGAGCAGCGGGATCTCGAAGCGCGGGAACCGCACCGGGGCGTTCAGCGTCGCCTCGTTCGGGGCCAGCAGGGCGCCGTAGAGGAACCCGGTGAGGCCGGTGACGAGCACGTTGAGCACGACACCGACGATGACCTGCTCGACGAGGTACTTGATCGCGAACGCGGCGAGGACGCTCGCCACGAGGACGCCGCCGATCATCGCGCCGACAAGGCCGACGAACGGGTTGCCGGTGATGCTGGAGAGCAGCGCGGCGGAGAAGGCGCCCAGCAGCAGCTGGCCCTCGATCGCGACGTTGACCACACCGGCACGCTCGCCGATGACACCACCCAGCGCGCCGAACACCAGCGGCACCGAGAGCGACACCGCGCCGAACAGCAGGCTGGTGACGGGGACGAGCCCGCCTGCCGCAGCCCAGACCAGGAAGGCGAACACGGCGAGCACGCCGTAGGCCACCACGAGCCACAGCGACGGCTTGCGATAGGTCCAGGCGCGGAGGAACGCTCCGACGGTCAGGACCACCAGGATGCCGAAGACGACCCAGAAGGTCGAGGCGGTCGGCAGGGCGACGTCGGGCAGGGCGAGTGCCGACGACTGGTCGGAGAGCCGGAACGTGCTGATGCCGTCGCGCGGCACGAGCAGGAACAGCAGGGCCAGGAGCACGGTGGCTCCGGCGAGCACGATCGGCGCCTTGAGGTGCCGTTCCTTGACGGTCGCGAGCTGCACTGTGCCGTCCGCGGCCTGGGTCTGCACGAGGGACATCATGCCGCCACCGCCTTCTTCGCGGCCTTGGCTCTGAGCCTCGCCGCCTTCTCGATGTCGGTCTTCGGGAGGAAGAACACCGTGCGCAGCAGCGGCGGTGCGGCGATGAAGAGCACCACGAGCGACTGCACGACGAGCACGATGTCGACCGGGATGTTCTGCGCCTGCATCGAGAACGAACCCGCCTTGAGCGCACCGAACAGGATGCCGGCCGCGAACGTGCCCCAGGCGCGGCTGCGTCCGAGGAGCGCGACCGTGATCGCGTCGAAGCCGATGCCGGCATCGATGGTCTCCGTCACACCCGTGGTGACGGCGCCCTGGATCTGGTTCATGCCGGCGAGGCCGGCCAGACCGCCGGCGAAGAGCATCGCGTAGACGTAGATGCGCTGCACGCTGATGCCCGCCGCACGAGCCGCATGCGGGTTCTCACCCACTGCGCGCATGCGCATGCCGAGGGATGAGCGCTCGATGAGCCACCACACGAACAGCGTGGCGACGATCACGATCACGAAACCGAGGTCGAGCAGCGGGAACTGCGGACCGAGCAGGGTCGGGAACTGCGCGCTCTCCGGAGTCGCGGAACCCAGGGCCTGGTTGGTCCCCGGCTTCTGGAGGAGTCCGGGGGTGCGGATCATCCACAGCAGCAGGTAGTAGGCGATGTAGTTGAGCATGATCGTGAGGATCACCTCGTGCGCACCGGTGCGCGCCTTGATGAGCCCCGCGATCGCACCCCAGAGTGCACCGCCCGCGATTCCCGCGATGAGCGTGACCGGGATGTGCAGCCAGATCGGCAGGTCGAGCGAGAACGTCAGCAGGGCCGCCACGGCGACACCGATGAGCATCTGGCCGCGGGCACCGATGTTGAACAGACCGACGCGGAACGCGAGTGCGACGCCGAGACCGGCCGCGATGAGCGGTGCCGCGAAGCCGAGCGTGTTCGTCAGGGGACGGATCTGCGCGGCGAAGTCGGCTCCGCGGGCGTTGAAGATCGCCCCGCGGAACAGCGCCTCGTACCCGTTGTACACCGCGTTCCAGGCGGCGACGAAGGTGTCGCCGGGCTGCGCGAAGAAGTAGACGGAGGCCGCCTGCACGTCTTCGTTCGTCAGGGCGATCAGGATGCCGCCGACGATGAGGGCCAGGACGATCGCGAGGATCGTCGTGACGGCACTCCCCCGGAGGATCTCCTTGAGGATCACGTTGCCGCGCGGGGGCGGGGGGACATCGCTGGGGTCGCGCGGAACCGTGCCGGTGCTCGTGGCGAGCTCCTGCGGCGGGATCCCCTTGGTCACGTCTCCTGCGCCGGGTGTCGCTCCGCTCACGCGGCCACCTCCCCTTCGGCCGCTCCGGCCATCATGAGTCCGAGCGTCTCCCGAGGCGTGTCGCCGGGGACGATGCCGACGATCGTGCCGCGGTACATGACCGCGATCCGGTCGGCGAGAGCTGCGACCTCGTCGAGCTCCGTGGAGACGACGATCACCGGCACACCGGCGTCTCGCGTCTCGATGATGCGCTTGTGGATGAACTCGATCGAGCCGACGTCGACACCACGGGTGGGCTGTGCCGCGACGAGAAGACGAAGCTCTCGGCTCATCTCCCTGGCGATCACGACCTTCTGCTGGTTTCCGCCGGACAGCGTGCCCGCCGGCGTCTCCGGCCCCTGGGTACGGATGTCGTACTCCTTGATGCGCGCGCGGGCGAACTCGTCGAGCACCCCGCGGCGCAGGGTCCCGGCCCGACTGAACGCGGGGTCGTCCGAACGATCGAGGATCAGGTTCTCCGCGACCGAGAACCCGGCGACCAGGCCGTCCTCGGTGCGGTCCTCCGGCACGAAGCCGACACCGGCATCGAGGATCGCCCGCACGCTCTTGCCGACCAGCTCGTTGCCATCCAGTTCGATGCTGCCCTCGACGCGGGCGGCGAGACCGACGATCGCCTCGACGAGCTCGGTCTGCCCGTTGCCCTGGACGCCGGCGATCGCGAGCACCTCCCCTGGGCGGACGGCGAAGTCGACACCGTCGACGACGATCGCGCCCGCGGGAGTCAGCACGCGGAGGTTCTTGACCTCGAAACCGCCCTCGCCCAGGCGGGGCGGTTCCTTGTGCACGGTGAGCTCGACGGCTCGTCCCACCATGAGAGAGGCGAGCTCGGCGTTGGTCGCCGTCGGCGAAGCCTCGCCGACGACCCGGCCGAGGCGGACGATGGTGATCTTGTCCGCGACCTCGCGGACCTCACGCAGCTTGTGGGTGATGAAGACGATCGCCGTGCCCTCGTCACGCAGCTGACGCATGATGCCCATCAGCTCGTCGGTCTCCTGTGGGGTGAGCACGGCCGTCGGCTCGTCGAACACCAGCACCTTGGCATCGCGGGAGAGCGCCTTGATGATCTCGACACGCTGCTGCACGCCCACGGGGAGGTCGCCGACGAGGGCGTCCGGGTCGATGTCGAAGCCGAAGCGGGCGGCGACCGAGCGCACGTGCTCTCGCGCCTTCGCGATGTCGAGCCTGCCGAGGGCCTTGGTCTGCTCGTGACCGAGCATCACGTTCTCCGCCACCGTGAACACGGGGACGAGCATGAAGTGCTGGTGGACCATGCCGATCCCCGCAGCCATCGCGTCTCCGGGACCGCGGAAGCGCTGCACCTCATCGTTGAGGAGGATCTCGCCCTCGTCGGCCTGGTACAGGCCGTAGAGCACATTCATGAGGGTGGACTTGCCTGCGCCGTTCTCACCGAGCAGCGCATGGATCTCCCCCGGTTCGACAACGAGATCGATGTGATCGTTGGCGACGAGGGTGCCGAAGCGCTTGGTGATGCCGCGAAGTTCGAGCTTCATATCTGCACCTTATCCAGAAGAGTATCCAGAAGATCATCCAGAGGAGTCGTGGACGGATTCGTCGTCCGCCCACGGCACGGGGCGAGTGGCGTACTGCTCACCACTCGCCCCGTGCGGGAACTGCGACGGATCTACTTGGCCGTCGGGGAGTTCGGGGACTCCACCTTGATGTCACCCGAGACGATCTGCTCCTGCAGGGTCTTGAGCTCGTCCATCAGGCCGTCGGGAAGCTGCGACTCGAAGTCGCCGAAGCCGGAGAGCTTCACGCCCTCGTTCTCGAGCGTGCCCACGTAGGGAGCCGGGTCGAACTCGCCCTTCGCAGCGGCGAGGGTCGCGTCCTTCACAGCCACGTCGATCGCCTTCATGATCGAGACGAGCGTGATGTCGGCGACCTGCGGGTCGGCGACGGCGAGGTCGCTGTCGACACCGAGCATCAGGGTATCCTTGCCGCTGTCCGCGATCGCGGCCGCGGCGCTCTGGTACACGGGACCGCCGACGGGGAGGATCACGTCGACGCCCTGGTCGAGCACGCCCTGCGCGGTCTGCTTGGCGGTGTCGTTCGCGTCGAAGCCACCGGTGAAGGAGCCCTTCTGCGTGGCCTCGTCCCAACCGAAGACCTCGACAGCGGCCGACTTGTCCTCGTTGTACTTCTCGACGCCGAGCTGGTAGCCGTCCATGAACACGGCGACCGACGGGATCTGCATTCCGCCGAAGGTGCCGACCTTGTTCACACCGCTCTGCGCGGACCATGCCGCAGCGGCGTAGCCACCGAGGTAGGCGGCCTGGGCCGTGTCGAAGACCAGCGGCTTGATGTTCGGAGCGTCGACGTTGCCGTCGAAGTCGTTGTCGGCCCAGTCGTCGATGATCGCGTAGTCGATCTCGGGGTTCGCGAGCGCGGACTCGACCGTTGCGGCCGACAGCTTGAAGCCGACGGAGACGATCAGCGAGCAGCCCTCGGAGACGGCGGTCTCCAGGTTCGGCGCGTAGTCGTTGTCATTGGCCGACTCGAATTCGAGCGGCTTGATGTCCAGCTCCTCGGCGGCGCTGTCCATGCCCTCCTTGGCGGACTGGTTGAACGACTTGTCGTTCCAGCCCCCGGCGTCGGAGACGAGGCAGGGCAGGAAGTCCGAGGCAACCGGCTCGCCGGAGCCGGCGGGCTTGTCGGTCGGTGCCTGGCCGCAACCGGCGAGTGCGAAGACGACGCCAGCGGCGACGGTGACGCCGAGCAGCTTCTTGGTGGTGGAGATGGTCAACTGATGCCTCCCTCAACGAAACCGCGGCCATCGCGGATCGATCAAAGTTACCTAGTGTTTCGGTTTTTGTGCACACCGGCGCCGCACGTGCTGGCCAATGGTTACCAAGCTGAAATCAAGACAGCCGATGAGCGTGAGCACCTGCTCATCGGAGCACGTGTCAGAGCACGTCACCGCGTCCCGTGAGCTTGAGCGACTCGACGACGCCCTTGACCCGCTGCGCGTGCTGCACCGTGGTGACGAGCAGGGCGTCAGGGGTGTCGACCACGACGATGTCCTGCACCCCGACCAGGCTGATGACGCGTGTCGTCTGACTGACCAGAATCCCGCTCGCGCCGTCTGCGAGCACGCGTGCCTTGGGCCCGAGCACCGCGAGGTCGTTCTTGCGGCCGTTGGTGATGAGCTTGGTGAGCGAGGCGAAGTCACCCACATCGTCCCAGTCGAAGTGACCGGGGACGACGGCGAGGCGTCCACGTCGCGCGGCGGGCTCGGCGACCGCGTAGTCGATGGCGATCTTCTTCAGGCGCGGCCAGATCCGATCGACAGCCGGCCCTCGACGTTCGCGATCGTCCCAGGCCTCGGCGAGCTCGAGCAGACCGGCGTGCAGCTCCGGTTCGTTCGCAGCGAGCTCGTCCAGCAGCACGCTGGCCTTGGCGATGAACATGCCGGCGTTCCAGAGGTAGCCGCGATCGGCGATGTACTCCTTCGCCGTCTCGAGGTCGGGCTTCTCGACGAAGCTCGCCACCAGAGCGGCCTCCCGTGCACCGTCGACCACGAGCTCCGGGCCCATCTTGATGTATCCGAACCCGATCGCCGGCTCCGTCGGGGTGATGCCGATCGTGCAGATGTACCCCTCCCGCGCGACCTCGACGGCGTCGCGGACGGCGAACTCGAACACGCGCGTTCCCCGGATCACATGGTCCGCACTGAACGAGCCGATCACCACGTCGGGATTCCGGCGGTGCAGGATCGCCGCGGCGAGTCCGATCGCAGCCGCGGACTCTCGCGGCTCCGACTCCAGGAAGACGTTCAGATCCGGGATGCCGGGCAATTCGGCCTCGACGGCGGCACGGTGCGCACGCCCGGTGACCACCGCGATCCGATCCTCCCCCGCGAGCGGAATGAGCCGATCCCAGGTGTCGCGCAGCAGCGAATGCCCCGAGCCGGTCAGATCGTGCAGGAACTTCGGAGCGTCGGCTCGGGACAACGGCCAGAGCCTGCTGCCGATGCCGCCGGCGGGAATCACTGCGTAGAAATCCTTGATTGGTGCGCTCACCCTGCCCAGGGTAGCCCCACGGAACATCTCGACATCGAGACACTTAGGCTCCCCTTCGTCGCTCCCAGTGATCTGACAGGAATAGGATGGACACCGATCGGGCGTGCCTGAGCGCACGCGACCGGTTCACATCGATCCAGGGAGGACGACCGTGTCCACAAGCGCCCGCTTGACACCGTCGATTTCGGAAACCACGTCAAAGACCCCCCGCGGCACCCTCTATCGGGGTCGCGAAGGCATGTGGTCGTGGGTGCTTCACCGCATCACCGGAGTCGCCATCTTCTTCTTCCTGTTGGTGCACGTGCTCGACACGGCGCTGATCAGGGTGTCGCCGGAGGCGTACAACGCCGTCATCGGCACGTACAAGAATCCCATAATGGCCCTCGGCGAGGTCGTGCTCGTGGCCGGCATCGTGTTCCACGCGATGAACGGTCTGCGCATCATCGCCGTCGACTTCTGGTCGAAGGGCGCCAAGTACCAGCGTCAGCTTTTCTGGGGCGTCCTGCTGGTGTGGGGCATCATCATGGCGGGCTTCGTGCCCCGCCACCTGATGCTCGCGTTCGCCGGATTCGGAGGGGGACACTGATGTCCGCACAGACCGTCGCCGCCGCTCCGGCCCGCCGCCGCCGGGGGGTCAACCTCGAGAAGTGGGGCTGGATCTTCATGCGCGTCTCGGGCGTCGTGCTCGTCGTGCTGATCTTCGGCCACCTGTTCGTCAACCTCATGGTCGGCGAAGGCATCCATGCACTCGACTTCGCGTTCATCGCCGGCAAGTTCGCCACGCCGTTCTGGCAGTGGTGGGACGTGCTCATGCTGTGGCTCGCCCTCATCCACGGCGCGAACGGCATGCGCACGATCGTCAACGACTACGTGACGAACAGCACGGCGCGCAAGTCGCTGGTCTGGGCGCTCGGGCTGGCCGCCGGCCTGCTCATCATCCTCGGCACGCTCGTGGTCTTCACGTTCGACCCGTGCCTGGGTGTGACCGAGGACAGCGTCCTCTGGTCCGAATGCGCCGCGATCGTCGGGAACTAGAAGAAGGCATACGAGAAGTGACTACCGAGACGCAGGATTCCGTCGTCCGAGACGGCGTGCACTACCACCAGTTCGACATCGTGATCGTGGGAGCCGGTGGGGCGGGCATGCGCGCCGCCATCGAGGCCGGCCCCGGCGCGAAGACCGCCGTGATCTCCAAGCTCTACCCGACGCGATCGCACACCGGTGCGGCGCAGGGCGGCATGGCGGCGGCCCTCGCGAACGTCGAGGAGGACTCCTGGGAGTGGCACACCTTCGACACCGTCAAGGGCGGCGACTACCTCGTCGACCAGGACGCAGCCGAGATCCTCGCGAAGGAGGCCATCGACGCGGTCATCGACCTCGAGAACATGGGCCTCCCCTTCAACCGCACCCCCGAGGGCAAGATCGACCAGCGCCGTTTCGGCGGTCACACGGCCGAGCACGGCAAGACCCCGGTCCGCCGCGCGTGCTACGCCGCCGACCGCACCGGCCACATGATCCTGCAGACGCTGTTCCAGAACTGCGTGAAGCTCGGCATCAACTTCTTCAACGAGTTCTACGTGCTCGACCTCCTCACGGTGAAGGACGCCGACGGCAAGACGCAGGTCTCCGGTGTCGTCGCCTACGACCTCGCCACGGGCGAGCTGCACGTCTTCCAGGCCAAGGCCGTGATCTTCGCGACCGGCGGCTTCGGCAAGATCTTCAAGACCACCTCGAACGCGCACACCCTCACGGGCGACGGCGTCGGCATCGTATGGCGCAAGGGCCTCCCGCTCGAGGACCTGGAGTTCTTCCAGTTCCATCCGACCGGCCTCGCCGGACTCGGCATCCTCCTCACCGAGGGAGCGCGAGGAGAAGGCGCCATCCTCCGCAACGCCTCGGGCGAGCGCTTCATGGAGCGCTACGCCCCGACGATCAAGGATCTCGCCCCACGTGACATCGTCGCGCGCTGCATGGTCCAGGAGGTCGCGGAGGGCCGCGGCGCCGGTCCCCACAAGGATTACGTGCTGCTGGACTGCACGCACCTCGGTGCCGAGGTGCTCGAGACCAAGCTGCCGGACATCACCGAGTTCGCCCGCACCTACCTGGGCGTCGACCCCGTCGTCGAGCCGGTCCCCGTGATGCCGACCGCGCACTACGCGATGGGCGGCATCCCGACGAACAACGACGCCGAAGTACTCGCCGACAACGACACCGTCGTGCCCGGCCTGTACGCCGCCGGCGAATGTGCCTGCGTCTCGGTGCACGGCGCCAACCGCCTCGGCACCAACTCGCTGCTCGACATCAATGTGTTCGGCAAGCGCGCGGGTCGCAAGGCCGTCGAGTATGTGAAGACCGCCGAGTTCGTGCCGCTGCCGGAGGACCCGGCCGGTTTCGTGTCCGGCATGATCGAGGGTCTGCGCAACAACCAGGGCACCGAACGCATCGCGGTGCTGCGCAAGACGCTGCAGGACGAGATGGACAAGGGCGCGCAGGTGTTCCGCACGCACGAGTCGCTCGAGCACGTGCTCGGCGTCATCAAGGAACTGCGCGATCGCTACCTCAACGTCCACGTCGACGACAAGGGCAAGCGGTTCAACACCGATCTACTCGAGGCCGTCGAGCTGGGCTTCCTGCTCGACATCGCCGAGGTCGTGGTCTACGCCGCGCAGAACCGCCAGGAGAGCCGCGGCGGACACATGCGCGACGACTTCCCGACGCGCGACGACGAGAAGTACATGAAGCACACCATGGCCTACCTGACCGGCGACCCGCACTCGTCCACGCCGAGCGATCACATCAAGCTCGACTGGAAGCCCGTCGTCTTCACGAAGAACGAGCAGGGCGAGTTCAACTACCCGCCGATGGAGAGGAAGTACTGAGCATGTCGACCGCCATCGCAGAGGCACCTGCCGACACCACCGAAGAGACCGGCATCCAGTCCTTCATCGTCACCTTCAACATCCGCCGGTTCAACCCCGAGGTCGACTCCGAGCCGCACTGGGTCGACTACGACGTGGAGCTCTACTCCACCGACCGCGTGCTGGACGCCCTGCACAAGATCAAGTGGGAGGTCGACGGCTCGCTGACCTTCCGCCGCTCCTGTGCCCACGGCATCTGCGGCTCCGACGCCATGCGCATCAACGGACGCAACCGTCTGGCCTGCAAGACGCTGATCAAGGACCTCGACATCTCGAAGCCGATCTACGTCGAGGCCATCAAGGGTCTGCCGCTGGAGAAGGACCTCGTCGTCGACATGGAGCCGTTCTTCGCCTCGTACCGCGAGGTGCAGCCGTTCCTCGTCGCGAACTCCGTTCCGGAGAAGGGCAAGGAGCGCACGCAGTCCATCGCCGACCGCGAGATCTTCGACGACACCACCAAGTGCATCCTGTGCGCCGCGTGCACCTCGTCGTGCCCCGTGTTCTGGACCGACGGGCAGTACTTCGGCCCGGCGGCGATCGTCAACGCACACCGCTTCATCTTCGACTCGCGCGACGACAACGCCGCCGTGCGTCTCGACATCCTCAACGACAAGGAAGGCGTCTGGCGCTGCCGCACGACCTTCAACTGCTCCGAGGCGTGCCCCCGCGGCATCGAGGTCACCAAGGCCATCGCCGAGGTCAAGCAGGCTGTCCTGCGCGGCCGCCCCTGACCGGGCTTCGCCCGCACGAGCCGTATCAGGCGATCACGCGAGGACAGGCGGTTCCGTTCCGGAGCCGCCTGTCCTCGCGTTTCTGCCTGAGACGGCGCATGTGGAGATGGCGGAGGCGGGGATGAACACGACGCTTGGATAAGGTGGGACCGTGGCTGATCCCGATGGCTCCACGACCGAGTCCGGTCGTCTCGATGCCGCTGTCGAACGCGCCTCAGCGCTCACTCAGCGCACCCTCGGGCTGTTCCCCGTTCGCGTGTGGCGGCACTTCCTCCAGCACAACGGGTTCCTCCTCGCCGCGGGCGTGAGCTACCAGGCGCTGTTCGCGATCTTCGCGGCCATCTACCTCGCCTTCGCGATCGCCGGTCTCTGGCTCGGTGGCAGTGAAGACGCGGTGAACGGTCTGATCGCGATGATCAACAGCTACATACCGAACCTCATCCAGCCCGAGGGCGGGGTGATCACACCGGAGCAGGTGCAGGAGATCGCCTCAAGCACGACCGGTGTGCTGAGCATCACCGGTCTGATCGCCCTGGGCACCGTGATCTGGACGGCGATCGGCTGGGTCACCTTCTCGCGGCGCGCGACCAGAGACATCTTCGGCCTGCCGCCCGATCGCCGCAGCTACGTGATCCTGAAGGCGCGCGATCTCCTCGCCGCCGTGATCTTCGGAGCCTCGCTGGTGGCCGGATCGATCCTCAGCTCCGCGAGCGCCGCCGTCCTGAGCTGGCTCCTCGGCCTCCTGGGCTGGGACTCCGGTTCCAACGGCGTCATCCTGATCCGCATCGGCGCGGTCATCGTGTCGTTCGCGCTGATGTCGGGCGCGCTGGCGGCGATGGTCCGCTTCCTCACCGGCACCTCACTGCACTGGGGGACGATCTGGCCCGGCGCTCTCCTGGGCGGTGGAGCGATGACGATCCTGCAGTTCGGTGCCGGCTTCCTCCTCAGCTACACGCCCTCCAACCCGCTGCTCGCCACGTTCGCCATCTTCATCGGTCTCCTGCTCTGGTTCCGCATCAACGGCGTGGTCATGCTGGTCGCCTCGTCCTGGATCGCGGTCGCCGCACAGGATCGCGATCAACCCCTCCTGGAGCAGACCGAAGCGGAACGCCGCGTGGCCGAGTACCAGGCCCTCCTGACCGCCGCCCGCATCCGCGTACGTGACGCCCGTGCGGCCCGACTCGACGCGCCCTGGTATCGGGCGTGGGCCGCGGGACGGGCATTGCGCGATGCGGAGGATGAACTTCACGACCTCGAGGCCTCCCCTCCCCCGCCGGCGGACATGAGCACACCGCTCGCTCGACGCCTGCTGGCCGAGTTGAACCACCGCTCCGGACGGGATGTCGGCGACCCTCGTTAGGCTGGGGACCATGCCTCATCTGCGTATCGCCTCGGTCAATGTCAACGGAATCCGAGCGGCGGCTCGCAACGGGATGAGCTCCTGGTTGGACGAGGCGGGCGTCGACATCCTCACGCTCCAGGAGGTGCGCGGGCAGGACGAGCATCTGGAGGCCGCGCTTCCCGGGTGGTCGTTCGTGCACGACGAGGCCACAGCGAAGGGACGGGCAGGCGTCGCCATCGCCAGCCGCACGCCCGCGCTCGCCTCGCGCACCGATTTCGGCCCCGACGACTTCGACTCCAAGGGCCGCTGGATCGAGGCCGACTACCTGATCGGCGACCGCCCCCTCACCGTCGTGAGCGCGTACGTGCACTCCGGAGAGGCCGACACGCCCAAGCAGGATGAGAAGTGGAAGTTCCTCGACGCCTTCGGCACCCGTCTCGGCGAACTCAACACCGAAGGTGCGCTGGCGCTCGTCACCGGTGACCTCAACGTCGGCCACCGTGAGCTCGACATCAAGAACTGGCGCGGCAATCGCAAGAAGGCGGGCTTCCTGCCCCGCGAGCGCGCCTACTTCGACCGGTTCCTCGGAGAGGCGGGTACGGAGGTCTCGGGTGTCGACGGCACCGTCGGCACCGGCCTCGGCTGGATCGACGTCGGCCGGGCATTCCACGGGGAGGTCGACGGCCCCTACACCTGGTGGTCGATGCGTGGGCAGGCGTTCGACAACGATTCCGGGTGGCGCATCGACTACCACTTGGCGACGCCCGCTCTTGCGGAGCGCGTGGAGACCTATCACGTCGCGCGCGCCGCCGCCTACGACCAGCGCTGGAGCGACCACGCGCCGGTGGTCGTCGACTACCGCTCCTGATCGGAGCCGGCCACGCCGTCGCCATCCGTGACGGCGTGGCCGTTGCCGGGCGCGTAGCGGTACCAGCCGCGATACTCCAGCACTGTTCCCACCAGGGGGCTCACTGCCTGCATGTCGATCGTGCGACGACCGTGGACCTCGTCCCAGCCGTCGACGAGATCGACGTCGACGCGAAGAGGTCCACGCAGCGGGATGAGCAACCGCCCGAACCGCAGGCGGACGGCACGAGTGCGCATCCGCAGCGCGCCGTCCGACGTCACCGAACAATGCTCGAGCATCTCGACCCGGCCTCGATCGCCCAGTGCGTTCTGGACCAGCCCAGGATGCCCTGTCGCGAAGAGCCGATCCCTGACATACTGCGTCGCACCGGGGAAGCGGAACTCGCGGACGGTGGCGAGCACGGCCCGGCCCGAGGATGTGCGTGCCGATGCGGTCTCGATCCGGAACGGCACGCACCTCGCGAGCCGGGTGACGAGCAGACCGGGCCCGACGACGGGGCGAGCGAGAACGGAGAGCCGGCCGAACCTGCTGCCGGCGACGGTGAACACGCCGTCGGCGCTGTCGAGGTCCGGTCGCCCCGGATCCGCGTGGACACGCATCTGCGCGAGGATCTCGGGGTGGAGCCGCTCGGCTTCCTCGCCCAGCGCCTCCAGGAAGGCCGCACCGCGAGCGGTCACTCCCTCGCCTCCTCGCGGTAGGGCTTCACGGTCGCCGGTGCCGGCCCCTCGACGAACTCGCACGTGAAGGCGCCTCGGTAGCCGAACAGGAACCCGAAGACGTCGTTGTGGATCTCCAGGTCGATGAGGTACCGCTCCTGCTCATCGTCGTAGCGCTCGAGGAGTCTGGCGCGACCGCTGAACAGCATCGGGAACCGGAAGGCGAACCGCCCCTCGTAGAAGCGCTGTGCGCCCGAGGTGAGCAGGAGTGCGCCGTCGTCGGTCACCTCCAGGTCGAGGTCGACGGCGAGGTGCTGATGGGTGCCCAGGTAGTCGACGACCCTCCGACGGGCGTCGCTGTAGATCATGGTCGCGTCGAACCGGCGGCGTCGCCCCGGCCGCACATCCATGGTCCGCACGAAGGTCACGGTCTCGCGCCCGAAGTCGTCGATATACGCGTGGTTGTCGATACGGAAGGGCACCTCGCTCCCGCGCTCGGGGAACAGGATGTTGCGGAAGGTGCCGACCAGCAGGAAAGGCAACGTCCACCACGGTCCGCGACGCACCTCTGACATCACGCCGTGTCCGATGCAGCCGTATCCCGCATCCACCCCGACCCCGAATCGTCGCTGCAGCTGGGGGTGGAGCCGGGCGAAATCGTTTCCCAGCGCACGCTCGAAGATCCCCCGCCCCGCGCTCATCCGATCGCCTCGAGCGACTCGGGCGCGTCCTGCATGATCGTGCGTCCGCCATGTCGGGGCGGGCGCGAGAGGCAATTGCGGGCACGGGGACGTCGGCCTCGGCGCA
>NZ_LSJW01000161.1:0-11532 GCF_001557335.1 Microbacterium sp. CCH5-D1 | reverse complement strand
GGGCCCGCCGTCTCGTCGGCGACACCATCCTCGTCTGTCGCTCGGCGCTACGGCCGGAGCGTCTCGACGTCGACGAGGAGCGGATCGAGCCGGTGTACACCGAGCTCATGGGCGCTCACGCACGGCGCATGGACGCCATGGGACTCGCGTCCTGACCCGACATCGCCACACGCGCGGTCGGTTCGAGGCGGTCAGATTCCGACGGCGGTCAGATTCCCAGCGCGACTCGCTTCTGGGCGTCGGCGCGCTTGCGCATCCCGGTGATCGCCACGGTCGCCAGTGCGGCGACGATGGGGGCTCCGAGGACGCTCGCGAGCCACAGCCAGATGCTGTCCTCGCCCACGCCCGCCCACTGCAGGGCGGTGTACAGGACCGCAGCCACCGCGGTCGCGATGGCGGGGGTCAGAGCGACACCGCGCAGCTCACGACCGCCGATCAGGAAATGTGCGGCGATCCCGAGAGCGCACGCGCCGATGAGTGCGAGGAGGATGTACATCGTCGGGTTAGGCGACGAAGCCGACGCGGCGGGATTCCTCGGTGCCCAGCTCGATGTACGCGAGGTTCGCGGTCGGGACGATGTAGGAGTTGCCCTTCACGTCGGCGAAGCTCACGTGCGACGCGCTCTGCTCGAGGGCGGTGGCGACCTGGGTGCGCACCTCTTCGGCGCTTGCGCCGGTGTCGAAGCTCAGTTCACGGCCGGTGTTGATGATGCCGATGCGGATTTCCACGCGTGCTCCTTGAAGTTCGGGGACTGCGCCAACTCTACCCCGGGAGTACAGGCCGGGATCGGCCGTCGCGGCCTGTTTCGCCGTGAGCGCACAGGGGGAAGGCACCATGGCTGCGGGCGGCCTCAGGCGGGTGGGGACGGTGATGTCTGCGCGTCCGGATAGCGTTGATGTCATGACACCGGATTCCGCTCAGCGTGCTGTGATCGCCGCGGAGTCGCACGCGTCCGGTGTCATCATCGGCGCACCGGGAACGGGGAAGACCCGCACCCTCATCGACCGCGTCGTCCACCTTCTCGATGCAGACGCCCTGCGCCCCGAAGAGGTGCTCGCCCTCACCCCGAACCGTCAGGCGGCGACGGCGCTGCGCGACCGGATCGGAGTCAGGATCGGGCAGGCCACGCCGGGTCCGCTCGCGAGATCGCTCGGCTCGTTCGCCTTCCAGCTCGTGCGGGGGGCGATGGTGAAGGAGGGGTCCGAGCCGCCGGCGCTGTTGACGGGCGCGGATCAGGACCGCATCATCGCCGAGCTCCTCGCCGGTGACGCGGAGGACATGCGCATCCCGTGGCCGGAGAGCCTGAGCGCGTCGGTTCGGGCGTCGAAGGGATTCCGCTCCGAGCTGCGCGCTTTCCTCGCCGAGTGCACCGAGCTCGGGGTGGACGCTGCGGAGCTTCGTGCATCGGGCAACGCCGTGTGGGCGGCGACGGCGGAGTTCCTCGTGGAGTACCGAGCCGTGCTCGACGCCCTCAGATCCGCACATCGCGATGCCGCCGACCTGCTCAGCGAGGCGAGCGCCATCCTGCACACGGCCGATCCGGCGACTCTCGGCCCGTTGGCACCGCTGCGCGTGGTGCTCATCGACGACGCTCAGGAGCTCACCCGCGGCGGCATATCGGTCGTGAAGGCCCTGCGGAGTCGGGGGATCGCCGTGCTGGCGTTCGGCGATCCGGATATCTCTTCCGGCTCCTTCCGCGGAGCCAGCCCCGAGCTGTTCGCGCAGCTCGCCGGGGTGCTGGGGGATGTGCACGTGCTCGATGGCCCCCATCGTCAACGTCCGGCGCTCACGGCGCTCACCCGCACTGTGACGCAGGCGATCGGCGTGTCGGGGCGGGTCGAGCATCGGCGGGCGCCTGTGCCGGCGACGGCCGATGACGTCGACGCCGGAGTCTCCACGTTCATCGCCCCGTCTCCCTACGAAGAGCTCGATCGCATCGCCGGTGTCATGCGCGAATGGCACCTCTCCGAAGGGATCCGGTGGGATCGGATGGCGGTCATCGCCCACGACACCCGGCAGGTGACCACGCTCGAGACCGAGCTCGCCGCCAGGGAGATCCCGACGCGCGCAGCCGGTGTGCAGCGCCCGCTCGGCAGCGAGGGGATCGTGCGCGACATCGTCGGCATCGTTCGTCTGGCTCTCACGCCCGTCGAAGAGCGCACCTCGACCGCGCTCGAGGAGGCGCTGCGCACCCCGTTCGGGGGGATGGACGCCATCGGGCTGCGGCGCCTGCGCGCCCGGCTCCGACACGTCGAGCTCGAGCAGGGCGGCTCCACCCCCGCGCGGGAGATGCTGCGGCAGGCGATGGCGAATCCTGCCCACCTCACTCTCATCGACGCTCCGGAGTCGCGCACTGCGGAGAGGTTCGCCGAGACCATCCAGGCTCTCGCCAGCGGTGCGGATGCCGGCGAGACGATCCACGACCTGCTCTGGCGGGTGTGGGACCAGGCCCGAGCCGTCGACGGGCGTCGACTTCAGGTCGCCTGGCGCGAGATCTCGCTGCTGCCGACGGGGGCGGAGACCGCGCGTTCGCTCGACGCGCTCGTGTCGCTGTTCGACGCGGCCAAGCGCTTCGTCGAACGCACCCCCAACGAGAGGCCGGAGGTGTTCGTACGGGACATCCTCGACAGCGAAGTTCCCGAGGACTCGCTGTCGACTCCCGATCGGCCGGGAAAGGTCACGCTGCTGACCCCTGCGACGGCGCTCGGCACCGAGTTCGATGCGGTCGTCGTCGCCGGCGTGCAGGACGGCATCTGGCCGAATGTGCGCCTTCGCGGTGGACTGCTGCAGACGTGGCGTCTGCCCGACGCGATCCAGGCCGTCCGCACGGGGATGGCGATCGAGCCGCCGGGCGTCCTCGACCGGCGACGGGCTGCGCTCCACGACGAGTTGCGTCTGTTCGTCCGTGCCGTGTCACGTGCGCGCGATCGGCTCCTGATCACTGCGGTGGACGACGACGATCTGACTCCCAGTCCGTTCTTCGGCTTCCTGCCCGCTCCCGAGCCGCCTGAGCGGCATGCCTCGGCGGAGCATCCGCTCACCCTGCGAGGCCTGGTCGCACGGCACCGACGCGCCCTCACCACGACATCCGCCGAACCCGTGCGGCGAGTCGCCGCTGCGCAGCTCGCCGTCCTCGCCCGCGAGGGGGTCCCGGGTGCGGACCCCGCCGAATGGTACGGAGTGACGCCCGTCTCCACCGATGCGCCGCTGCGCGACCTCGCGGTCACGGGTGCGCGGGTCTCGCCCTCGAAGATGGAGTCCTACGAGGAGTGCGGTCTCAACTGGGTCGTCTCGGCACTCGGCGGCGACACCGTGATGCCGCCGACGGCGGGCATAGGCACGATCGTGCACGAGGCGATGGAGCGGGTTCCCGACGGAGACCTGGAGCAGATGCGGGCGATCGTGGCCGAGCAGTGGCCGGAGCTCGACTTCGAGACCGAATGGATCGGACGCAAGGAGCGACGCCGTGCCGATCTGCTCGTCGACAGGCTGCACGCCTACCTGGGCGACGTCCGTCGGGAAGGCGGAAGGGTGATCGGCAGCGAGGTCGAGTTCCGCTTCGCCGTCGACGTGGCGGGGGCGAGCGGCGAGGACGAGGATGTCGTGCCGACCGTGCATGCGGTGGGGGAGAGCAGGGCGAATCAGGCGATCATCCACGGCTACATCGACCGGGTGGAGGCCTACCCCGCCGGCGCGGGTGAGCATGCGGCGGCGCGAGGCCGCGGATGGCAGCCCATGTCGGGCGGTCCGGAGGGCCCGACGGTCGTCGTCGATCTGAAGACGGGCAAGAACGATCCGGAATCCGACTCCGGCGTGCTCGAGCATGCGCAGCTGGCCGCCTATCAGATCGCGGTGCAGCAGGGACTCGTCGAGGGGGCGCCGCCGGCTTCACTCGCCGGAGCGCGGCTCGTGATCGTCTCGAAGACCCTCGCGAAGAGCGACTACCGCATCGCCCATCAGCACACGCTCGACGACGAGTCGCGCTCGGCCTTCCTGATGCGCGTATCGGATGCGGCGCGTGGCATGTCGGCTTCGAGCTTCACAGCGCAGGTCGAATCGCACTGTGCCGACACCCAGCGTCGGGTGCATCCCTGCCGTATTCACACGGTGCCGGCGGTGAGCTCGTGACGGGGGAGAACGGCGCATGGTGGAGCGCCGGCGCCTCGATCTCCGCTACCGACATCGCCGCCGCGCTGGGCCAGCCTTCGCCGACCCCCGCCCAACAACGTGTGATCGAGGCGCCCCCGGAACCTGCGCTCGTGGTCGCGGGTGCCGGCAGCGGGAAGACCGAGACGATGTCGGGGCGCGTCGTGTGGCTCGTCGCCAACGGGCACGTGCGCCGCGACGAGATCCTCGGCCTCACCTTCACGCGCAAGGCTGCGGGTGAGCTCGCGGAGCGGATCGGCCATCGGCTCGCGGTCATCGACGAGTACGGTCGTCGTGGACTCCTGCCCCATCTCCCGGCGATCGTGGCGGACGGATCACTGCGCAGGGTGGAGGAGGCGGCGCCCGGCCGCCAGCGCGAGGTGGTCCGTGCACACGTGCTCGACGAGCTCGCCGACCAGCGCGGGACCGGGTGGGACCCGGTGATCCCTCGGGCGGCGGAGGACCTGATGATCCGGCCTCGGGTCTCGACCTACAACGCCTTCGCGGACGGCATCGTCCGCGAGCACGCTGCACGCATCGGGCGAGACCCCGACGTGGCGATGCTCAGCCAGGCGGCCTCCTGGATGCTCGCGCGCGAGGTCGTGCTGCGTAGCGATCTCCCTGAGCTGGAGAACATCGACTTCGCGCTCGGCACGGTCATCGATGCGGTGCAGCGGCTCGCCGGAGACGCCCTCGACCACCGTGTGGACCTGGATCTCGCCGAGCGCATCGCCCGGGAGCAGGCCCTCGCCTTCGAGCCCTACCGGAGCAACGGCGATGTCGAGAAGGCGGCCGTGAACCTGCTCAGTCTTCCGACGCTGTCGAGCCTGGTGCGCGACTACATCGCGGAGAAGCATCGTCGCGGCGTGCTCGACTTCGCCGATCAGGTCGGCGGCGCGTACGACATCGTCGAGTCGGCGCCCGATGTGCGCGCCGAGCTCCGCGAGCAGCATCGCGTGGTGCTGCTCGACGAGTATCAGGACACGTCGGTCATCCAGACCCGCTTCCTCGCGGAGCTCTTCCGTGACTCGGCGGTGATGGCCGTGGGCGACCCGCACCAGTCGATCTACGGCTGGCGAGGGGCGAGCGCCGACAATCTCTACGCGTTCTCCGGCACGTTCTCGAGCACGGGCGCGGCGCATACCTACAGCCTCATGACCAGCTGGCGCAACGACCGCCGTATCCTCGGGATCGCGAACCGGGTGCTCGAGCCGCTCCAGCGGCCCGGGCTCGACGTGCCCCCGCTCGAACCCCGTCCTGGGGCGGGAGAGGGCACCGTGACCGTGGAGTACCCCTTCACGGTCGACGAGGAGGCAGCAGCCGTGGCGGAGTGGTTCTCCGAGCGTCGAGCGGCACACGATGCTCGCGACACGGCAGCGGCACACGCGACGAAGCCGCACACCGGCGCGATCCTGTTCCGCTCGAAGCGGCACATGCAGACGTTCGCGGCTGCGCTTGCAGCCCGGGGGATCCCGCATCGGATCCTCGGTCTCGGCGGACTGCTGGCGACGCCGGAGGTCGTCGACGTCGTCTCGACGCTCCGCGTGGTGCACGACCCCACGGCGGGATCGGCGCTCATCCGACTGCTCACCGGGCCGCGATTCGGCGTGGGGGTGGCCGACATGGCGGCGCTCTACGACCTCGGGCGCACGCTCTCGGAGCGTGACCCCGCGATGGCTCCACTGCCTGAGGAGATCCGTTCGCGGCTGCGCGGGTCGCGGGGCGCCGACGAGGCGGTGTCGATCATCGACGCCGTCGACGTGGTCAGGGCCGTGCGCGACGACTACAGACTGCTCGAAGCGATCACCCCGGACGGGCGGGCACGCGTGCGCGCCGCGGGCGAGATGCTGGAGCGTCTGCGACGAGCGTCCTCGCAGCCGATCCCGGAGCTGATCCGCCTGATCGAGCTCGAACTACGGCTGGACATCGAGTTGGCGGCGAACGAGACCAGAGGGCCTGCCCGGATCGCCGCGACGCAGCTGCGCGCGTTCTCCGACGAGGTCAGGGCCTTCCTCGCCGCCGACGACCGGGGGAGCATCGGCAGTCTGCTGGCCTGGCTCGACAAGGCGGAGAGCACGGACGAGCTCATGCCTCGGCCGGAGCCGCCGGAACCCGGCGTCGTGCAGCTGCTGACGATCCACGGCTCGAAGGGCCTGGAGTGGGATGCCGTCGCCGTCGTCCGACTCGTGGTCGACGAGCTTCCGAGCCGTGTCTCCGACACCTCAGGGTGGTTCGGGTTCGGCGTCGTTCCCTTCGCTCTGCGCGGCGACCGAGATGCGCTACCCCGCTTCGAGTGGGACCCCGTCGGGGCGATGGGCGACGAGACCGACCCCGTCAAGCGTCAGAAGCTCGCGCAGGCATCGCTCTCCGGCGGCGCGACCAAGGCGAATCCGCAGGGGGGCGCGATCAAGCGCTTCAAAGACGCGTACCGGGCGTATCAGCAGCAGGAAGAGCGACGTCTGGCGTATGTCGCGGTCACCCGTGCGCGGACCGATCTGCTCTTGAGCGGCTCCCACTGGGCGGGGCAGAAGTCCCCGCGCACGCCGAGTCCCTATCTGCTCGAAGCCATCGAGGCGCAGGGGTTCGAGGAAATCGATCAGGTCGATCCGGACGACAATCCGTACGAGGGCCCCGGTTCCACGCTCCGCTGGCCCCTCGACCCGCTGGGCGCTCGGCGGGGTGTCGTGTCCGCGGCGGCAGCGGCTGTCGAAGAGGCCACGCTCCGGGGAACGGCAGAACCCTCGATCGAGCTCGCTCGTCTGCTCGCCGAGCGTGCGGCCAGACAGCGCGGTGCCGATGCGGAAGCGCCGACGCGCGTGCCGGCCTCGAGGTTCAAGGACTACGTCACCGACTTCTCCGGAACCCTCTCGTCGATCGTCAGGCCGATGCCGGAGCGGCCCTACCGGCAGACCCGCCTCGGCACGCTGTTCCACGCCTGGGTGGAGCAGCGGTCCGAGCTCGTGGGCGTCGGCAGCCGTGTGGATGAGGCGCTCTGGGAGCTCGATGAGGAGGAGGCGCCGATCGAGGCCGAGCACCTGACGAGGGCGTCGGGGGAGGGGCGCGGAACGACCGCCGACGCCGCCGACCTCGCCGTGCTGCAGGCGACGTTCGAGCGCAGCGAGTGGGGAGCGTTGCAGCCCATCGCCGTCGAGATCGAGATCGACTTCGTGCTCGGTGCAGGCCTCTCCTCGGACGAGGCTGCGGGCGGTCACATCGTCATCTGCAAGCTCGATGCCGTGTACCGGCGCGCCGACCGCGGCGGCCGCGTCGAGATCGTCGACTGGAAGACCGGCAAGGCCCCGCGCACCGCCGCCGAGCGGGAGGAGCGCATGCTGCAGCTCGCGCTCTACCGTCTCGCGTACCACCGCAGATTCGACGTACCGCTGGAGGAGATCGATGTCGCGCTGTACTACGTGGCCGACGACCTGATCATCCGCGGCGATCGGATCTACTCGGAGGAGGAGCTCTTCCAGCGCTGGAGTGCCGCTCGCGCGGCGCGCTGAGCCTCCTCGGAGTCGTCCTCGTCGTACGCGGTCTCCGCGTGCGACACGGAAGCGCCGTGCCTGTCCGCGGCATCGGTGCTGTGGCTGCCGGCGAAGATGCTCCGAGCCCCGGAGAGGTCCTCGGTCTCGAGATCGAGCATCCCGGCGCGGTGGGAGCTGTCGTCCCGCTCCTGTCCTTGGCCGTCGGCACCGCTGCGAAGCGGTTCGACGACATCGGTGGACGTCGCGTCGGTCGCGCCCTCCTCCGATTCGGCCGGAACGTCGATCCACAGCTCCTCGGGGTTGTAGGCGTCGGTCTGCATCGACGTGTCGACCTCGGTCACGGCGTCTCGGGGCACGCGGTCGAGTGCGTCCATGGCAGAGTCGACTCCGGCGCTGCGGGCATCGATCACGCTCAGGTCATCGGTACGCAGACCCTCGGCGAGAGCCTCGAGCAGCGCGGCCGCGTCGTCGACGATATCCGGTCGATGCATGGCGTCGCCGTGCACGAGCCACCGTGCGAACTCGAGCTCGGCGAGCAGACGAGCACGCACTTCGAGGCCGGCGTCCGGTGCGCGGTCGAGTGCGCCGGAGTACGCGGCGTGGACATCGTCGGACGCCTCGGGTGCCGCGGAGAGCCACGACAGATCGACCGCAGGATCACCGATCGACAGTCCATGCCAGCCCAGGAGCCCGATGACTTCGGGGCCGCGTTCGGGGTCGTCCTCGAACAGGAAGGACGTCGACTGCAAGCCGCCGAGCACGACGGTGGACTCGAAGCGCCACAGGTCGTCGTCGGCGACGGCGTCGCGCCATCGCACGGTGAGACGCGCGGGAACCCTCCCCGTCGATGCGGCCGTGTCGATCAGGCGATCCAGCTCGGCGCGGCTTTCCTCGGCCGTGCGTGTGGCCAGTCCCGCCCCGCGGACCACCGAGGTGGGCATGCTGTGCACCGCGGCGATCGCTGACCCCATCGACGGGGCAGCCCCGCGCCCCGCCGGCACGTGGGCCGCGTCGATCTGGAACCCGGGCAGCAGCTCGGTGACGAGCGCGCGTCCCTCGCCGAGTCGGGTCTCCCCGATGTAGGCCGGCACCCGGAACGGCAGCATCGCTCGAGCGCCGTCGGTGAGAGCACGAAGCGCGATCGCCTCGGCGGCGAGTTCGCGCGCCGTCTCGTCGTCGTCTGCGACGCGGATCGCGAGCTCACGGCCATCGGCCAGGGTGGCGATGGCCGAGTCGAACCGGCCCTCGCCGTCCGCGCTCAGACCACGGGCACCCGTGACCTCCGCCCCGGGCAGTGCGGCGGTCACTGCCGCGGCTAGAGTGAAAGGAGAGCGTCCCATGCCCCCAGGTTAGGTCGGCTCAGGGGCGGTCCCGCCTCCGCCACGCCCGTGAAAGAGGGAGTCGATGACCATTCAGCGCCCGTCCCTCGACCGTGCGGCCGAACTCCGCGAAGAACCGGATGTGCTCGCCCGTCTCCGCGACGACCCGGCGACGCGCGTCATCGTGGTCCGTGAAGGTCGTGTCAGAGTCGTCGACTCCGCACTCGTGCGCGTCGCACCCGATGCCGTCGTGGAGGCGAGCTGGGCGCTTCTGGGGCGCGATCTCGACGGCACCCTGCTGCTCCTCGCGGCCGCCCCGCCGGAGAACGATGCTCTCGACACGGCGCCGGACGAGATCTGGCTGGGACTGCGCGATCTGGGTGGTCGCATCGACGGCCAGGAATCCGAGCTGCTCATCAGCGCGATCGCGCTTGCCGGCTGGCTTCAGGACGCGGCGTTCTGCCCCACGTGCGGAGGGGAGACCGAGCTCCGACAGGCGGGCTGGTCCCGGCGCTGTCTCGTCTGCGGACGGCAGCACTTCCCCCGCACCGACCCCGCCGTGATCGTCGCCGTCGAGAGCAGGGACGGCCAGCGCCTGCTGCTGGGCGCCAACGCGAACTGGGGCGGGCGGATGTTCTCCTGTTTCGCGGGGTTCACGGAAGCGGGGGAGTCCCTCGAATCCACCGCCTACCGTGAGATCGAGGAGGAGTCGGGTGTGCGTCTGTCCGCCCTCCGATACGTCTCCTCGCAGCCCTGGCCGTTCCCGCGGTCGCTCATGGTCGGCTTCCGCGCCGTCGTCGACGACGAGACGACCGCGCGCGCCGACGGCGAGGAGATCATCGAGGTCCGCTGGTTCACACGTGCCGAGATCGGATCCGCGCTCGCCGGAGACGGACCGGTCGGGCTTCCAGGACCTGCATCGATCGCTCGGGCGCTGATCGTCGACTGGTACGAGGACAAGGCGTGAGCGCACTCGATGCCCTCGATGAGCGGCAGCGGGCGGCGGCATCCGTGCTGCGAGGTCCCGTCGTCGTGCTCGCGGGAGCCGGAACAGGCAAGACCAGGGTGATCACCCACCGCATCGCCCACGGTGTCGACACGGGGGCCTACTCGCCGTCGCGTGTGATGGCCGTGACCTTCACGGCGAAGGCTGCGGGGGAGCTCCGCGGACGGCTGCGCGCGCTCGGCGTCGAGGGCGTCGCCGCTCGCACCTTCCACGCGACGGCACTCGCGCAGCTGAACTTCTTCTGGCCCACTCTGGCCGGCTCGCCCGCGCCGTCGATCATCGACAACAAGGTGCGGATGCTCGGGCAGGCTGCCGATGCGATCCGCCTCCGGCCCAGCACCGCGACGCTGCGGGACATCGCCTCGGAGATCGAGTGGCGCAAGGTCTCGATGCTCTCGATCGACCAGTACGCCGCGCTGGGTCGGCCGGTCTCCGGGGTCGACGCGACGCAGCTGGTCGAGCTGATGCGCGGGTACGAGGCGCTCAAGGACGACCGCCGTCAGCTCGACTTCGAAGACGTGCTCCTGGCCTGTGCCGGCATGCTCGAGGCCGAGCCGCGCGTGGCCGCGTCCGTCCATGAGCAGTACCGTCACTTCACGGTCGACGAGTTCCAGGACGTGTCTCCGTTGCAGAACCGTCTGCTCGAGCTGTGGCTCGGGGACCGGCACGACATCTGCGTCGTGGGTGACGCCAGCCAGACGATCTACTCGTTCGCCGGGGCCGAGCAGCGGTTCCTCCTCGAGTTCGAGCGCCGTTACCCCGACGCCACGGTGGTGCGACTGGAGACCAACTACCGCTCGCAGCCGCCGATCCTCACCGCGGCGAATGCGCTGATGCGGGGTCGTCCCGGCGCGCTCGAACTCGTACCCGCGCGCGAGCAGTTCACTGCGGACGCGCCCACGATCACCGCGTACGACACCGAGGGCGAGGAGGCTGCGGGGATCGCCGCCGGCATCTCCGCCCGTATCGAAGCCGGCACCTCTCCCGACGAGATCGCAGTGCTCTATCGCGCTCATGCCCAGTCCGCCGTGCTGCAGCAGGCGCTCGCCGCCGAGGGCATCGCGACCACGGTCCTCGGGGGGACGAGGTTCTTCTCGATGCCGGAGGTCCGCCAGGCGATCCTCGCCCTTCGCGCTGCGGCCGTCGCCCCGACTGAGCAGGGTTTCCTCGCCGGAGTGGAGCGCGTGCTCCGCGAGCTCGGACTCACGGAACAGCCGCCCGCTGCCGGAGGAGCGCAACGGGACGGGTGGGAGGCCCGGCGAGCGATTCTGCGGCTCGCGGAAGAAGCCGGTCCCGACTCGGACCTGCGCAGTTTCAGCGACGCCCTGATGGCGCGGGCGAAGGATCAGCACGAGCCGACGATGCGCACGGTCACCCTGTCGACTCTGCACGCGGCCAAGGGCCTGGAGTGGCCGCACGTCTACCTGGCCGGGTGGGCGGAGGGGTCGCTGCCCATCTCCTACGCGACGACGTTCGAGGCCGTCGACGAGGAGCGCCGCCTGGCGTACGTCGGTGTCACGCGCGCCGCGCGGACGCTGGCGCTGTCATGGTCGAGATCGGCGGGTCGGGGAGAGCG
>NZ_LSJW01000160.1:0-528 GCF_001557335.1 Microbacterium sp. CCH5-D1 | reverse complement strand
GGAGGTCCCCGCCGTCAACCCGCTCGTGCCCGGCGTGGGGGAGTGGCACGTCCTCATCCTCCTCGGATTCCTCCTCGTGCCGCTCTCCGGGCTGTGGCTGCTGTGGCGACTCCGGGGGCGCGCCGCAGGATGAAGCGGGTGCCGCGCACCGGATATCGGCGTTGCTCCTCGGGGGATCGGTGCTTCGGGCCTAGCGTGGAGTCATGGCACGGGTGGGGGGTCGCAACCTCGGGATGAGCTGGTTCGCCGGCATCGTGTGCGTCGGCGTCATCGGCGCCCTCGTGTGGCTGTCGCTTCCGATGGTCCCCGTGCTCGCCCAGTTCGCCAGGGATGCGCTTCGCACCGCTCTTCCCTGACCTGGGACGACGTATCCGCATGAATGCCGACACGTCGGCACGCCTCCGCGAGCGTCCGTTCGCGCGGAGGTACCCTCGCAATGCACGATTCCGATGAGAGGCGCACCCCATGAGTGACCCCGACGTTCCCCAGCCCGAGAAGCCGGCTGACGTTGACGACGTCGTCGGCAGC
>NZ_LSJW01000159.1:0-514 GCF_001557335.1 Microbacterium sp. CCH5-D1 | reverse complement strand
CCCGCCCCGGCCACCGGAGGCAACACCACCACCGGAACCGACGGCATCCTCGGCGGCACCCAGGTGGCGCTGCCGGTCAACGTGCCGATCACGCTCGGCGGCAACGCCATCTCCGTGATCGGCGAGGCCACGGTGACCGATCCCGGCACGGGAACCAACCCCGGTACGGACCCAGGAACGGACCCAGGCACGGATCCCGGAACGGACCCCGGAACGGATCCCGGCACCAACCCGGGCACCGACCCCGGCACCATCCCGGGCACGAACCCCGCCAGCTCGACCCCCGGCACGTCCGGAGCCGCTTTCGCCTCGGGCGCAGCGACCACCGGCCAGGCCCACGGACTCGCGATGACGGGTGGAGCGCCCGCTGAAGGACTGATCGCCCTCGCCGCGATCCTGCTTCTCCTCGGAGGCGCTGGACTGCTGCGACGCCGCCGGCTGACGGCGTAGCGATGACGCCGGCGGTGCGCTCGTCCTCGGGGGAGGAGACCCGCACCGCCGGTGCGCCGCTGCG
>NZ_LSJW01000158.1:0-1323 GCF_001557335.1 Microbacterium sp. CCH5-D1 | reverse complement strand
GGTCGCCGCCAGCGAAGACGCCCGCTCGACCGCCTACACCGTGAGCGTCGACGCCGCGCAGGGGGTCACCACCGGCATCAGCGCCCATGACCGCGCCCACACGCTGAACGTGCTGTCGAACCCGGAGTCGACGTCGACCAGCATCATCCGCCCGGGCCACGTACTGCCTCTGCGGGCGGTCGACGGCGGCGTGCGCGAGCGCAGCGGCCACACCGAGGCCGCCGTCGAGCTCATGAAGCTGGCGGGGCTCCGCCCGGTCGGAGCGATCGCGGAGGTCGTCGCGGAGGACGGCAGCATGATGCGCCTGCCCGGACTCATCGAGCTCGGTGCGCGAGACGGCGTACCCGTGATCACGATCGAGCAGCTGATCGCCCACCTGAACGAGATCGACCCCGATGGCGCGACGCCCAGTGCGCACCGCGGACGCCGCGTGAGCCTTCGCGCCGACGCCACCGTCCCGACCACGCACGGCGCGTTCCGCTTCCTCGCGTACAAGGACCGCATCACCGGCACCGACCACATCGCGGTCGTCTCCGGCGAGCCGGGCGACACCGCGCTGGTACGCGTGCACTCGGAGTGCCTGACCGGCGAGGCGTTCGGGTCGCTGAAGTGCGAGTGCGGCCCACAGCTCGACTCCGCTCTCGACGCGATCGAGAAGGAGGGCGGGATCGTCATCTACATGCGCGGCCACGAGGGGCGAGGGATCGGCCTGATCAACAAGCTGCGCGCCTACAGCCTGCAGGAGGAGGGCCTCGACACGGTCGATGCCAACCTCGCTCTTGGCCTGCCCGCAGATGCGCGCGACTACGCCGCGGCGGCCGGCATCCTCTCGGACCTCGGCGTATCGAAGGTGCGTCTGCTGACGAACAACACCGACAAGGTCGCGCAATTGCGCGAACTCGGCCTCGACGTGATCGAGCAGGTGCCGCTGATCGTCGGGGTCGGCCCGAACAACCACCAGTACCTGGAGACCAAGCGTGACCGGATGGGTCACATCATCGGCGAAGCAGACCTCGCAGAGGCCCTCGCCCACGGAAAGGACGACGAATGAGCGGCGCGGGAGCACCCGAGACGGGAAACATCGACGGGCGGGGTCTGAACGTCGTCATCATCGCCGGCACCTGGCACGAGACGATATCGAACGGCCTGATCGCCGGGGCGGAGCGCGTGCTCGACGCCGCCGACGCCACGCACCGGCTCGTGCGCGTGCCCGGCTCCTTCGAGCTCGCGATCGCCGCGCAGGCCGCTTTCGCCGGGGGAGCCGACGCGGTCGTCGCGCTGGGCGTGATCATCCGCGGCGGAACCCCGCACTTCGAGTACGTC
>NZ_LSJW01000016.1:0-1426 GCF_001557335.1 Microbacterium sp. CCH5-D1 | reverse complement strand
GGCTCTTCGCAGTTGAGGGTGTAGCCCGGGACCGCCGGCTGGTTCGCGGATAGGCGTCGAGGTCTTCCAGGATGGAAGTTCTCACGCTCACCATCCGCCGGAAGACCTCGACTTGCACCACCCTACGTTCGCGACCCCTGACCTGACCACGTTCTGCCGTCTCGACGAGCTCGGCCTTCAAGCCGTCGGGCAGCTGCTCGAGCCTGATCGGGCGGTGCTGGAGTGCCGCGTCGTCGAGGACGACCCGTGGTGTCGGAAGTGCGGCGCGGAGGGCGTGCCGCGTGACACGGTGACGCGGCCGCTGGCGCATGAGCCGTTCGGGCATCGGCCGACGACGCTGCTGGTCCGGGTGCGCCGCTACCGGTGCACGCACTGCCGCCGGACCTGGCGGCAGGACACGTCGAAGGCGGCGGCGCCGAGGGAGAAGATCTCCCGCGGCGGGATCGGGTGGGCACTCACGGCGATCGTGGTCGACCACCTCACCGTCTCCCGCGCCGCAGCAGGGCTCGGGGTGTCGTGGCATACCGCGAACACCGCGATCATCGCCGAAGGCAAGCGTCGCCTGATCGACGACCCGGCGAGGTTCGACGGGGTCACCACGATCGGTGTCGACGAGCACGTCTGGCGTCACACACGGTTTGGCGAGAAGTACGTGACCGTGATCATCGACCTCACCCCCACGAGGAACAAGACGGGCCCGGCCAGGCTGCTGGACATGGTCGAGGGCCGCTCGAAGCAGGTGTTCAAGGAGTGGCTCGCCGCCCGGCCTGCGGAGTGGTCGAGCCGGATCGAGGTGGTCGCGATGGACGGGTTCTCCGGGTTCAAGACCGCCGCGGCCGAAGAGCTCCCCGACGCGGTCCCGGTGATGGACCCGTTCCACGTCGTCCGCCTCGCCGGCGACGCGCTCGACCGGACCAGGCAGCGCGTCCAACAAGACACCCTCGGGCACCGCGGTCACGCCGGCGACCCGCTCTACGGGGTCCGCCGCACCCTCCACACCGGCGCGAGCTTCCTCACCGAGAAGCAGACCGCGCGGCTCGACGCGGTGTTCGCCGCCGAGGAGCACGTCGAGGTCGAAGCGACCTGGGGCATCTACCAGCGCATCGTCGCCGCCTACCGCGAACCCGACAAGAACAAGGCGAAGGAGATGATGCGGGCGGTGATCGACTCTGTCAGCAACGGCGTCCCCGCGCTGCTCAAAGAGGTCCGTCGCCTCGGCCGCACACTGAAGCAGCGCGCCGCGGACATCCTCGCGTTCTTCGACCGCCCCGGAACGAGCAACGGCCCAACGGAGGCCATCAACGGCCGGCTCGAGCACCTTCGCGGTTCCGCCCTCGGCTTCCGGAACCTCACGCACTACGTCGCCAGATCGCTCCTCGAAGCCGGCGGATTCAGACCGCTCCTACACTCTCATTCGCGATGAGCC
>NZ_LSJW01000157.1:0-3754 GCF_001557335.1 Microbacterium sp. CCH5-D1 | reverse complement strand
CTCCTGAGCCCACCCCGTCACCTGAGCCCACGCCGGCTCCCGAGCCCACGCCGACCCCGTCTGAGCCGACCCCGTCTCCCGAGCCCACACCGGCCCCGGAGCCCACACCGGCCCCTGAACCCGAGCCGGTGCCTCCCGTGACGCCTGAGGGCCTGCGCGGCGAACCAGGGGCCAAAGCCCCAGGGACGCTCGTGTACGAAGCTCCGGCGACGGCCGTCTATGTCTCACCCGCAGGGTTCGACGGAGCCTCCGGCACCAGGAACGCACCGGTCAAGTCGGTCGCTGCCGCGCTCCGCATCGTCCCTAACGGGGGGACGATCGTCCTGCGTGGCGGCTCGTACCACGAAGAGGTCGTGGTGCCCGCGCAGAAGCGGGTCACCATCCAGCCGGCGCCCAACGAGTCCGTGTGGTTCGACGGCGCCGAGCCGGTCACCGGCTGGAAGGCCTCGGGAAGCACCTGGTTCGTCGACGGCTGGAACACAGCCCTCGATGCGAGTCCGACCTACACGAAGGGCGCGCCCGACAACACGGCGGCGGAGTGGAGATTCGTCGATCCGGCGCACCCGATGGCCGCGCACCCGGATCAGGTGTGGGTGGCAGGAGTCCAGCTGCGCGAGGTCGCATCCGTCGCCCAGGTCGCAGAAGGCACTTTCTTCGTCGACGATTCCGCCAAGCGTCTGGTGATCGGAACGAACCCGTCGGGCAAGTCGGTCGAGGCGAGCGTGCTCACGCAGGCGCTCTCCATCCGCTCCGCAGGGACCGAGGTGCGCGGGATCGGAGTGCGCCGATACGCCACCAGCGTCCCGCAGATGGGCACGGTCATCGCCGCTGCACCGCACGTGTCGCTCACCGATGTGACGATCCGCGACAACTCGACCACAGGCTTCTACTCGTGGGCGTCGGCGACCACGCTGACCCGTGTCTCCCTGATCGGCAACGGTCTGCTGGGCGGCGGCGCATCGCAGGCCGACGGACTGACCGTGACGCAGATGCTCTCCGTGGGCAACAACATGGAGCACTTCAACGACGCACCGGTGTCCGGCGCGTTCAAGGTCACCCGCACCAGGGGGGTGACCGTCACGGACAGCGCGTTCACCGGGAACGACGGCCGCGGACCATGGTTCGACGAGTCCGTGCTTGATATCGCGTTCACCGGGAACGATGTGATCGGCAACACCGGGCATGGCGTGATGGTGGAGCTGTCGGAACGTGCGGTCATCGCCGACAACGTCATCGCCCGAAACGGAGAGTTCGGCCTGTGGGTGCTGAACTCCGGCAGCGTCAAGATCTGGAACAACACGCTGGTCGGCAACGGGAACCGGAACATCAGCATCGCGATGGACGCCCGCCGCGCCTCCGACCCGAACACGCCGGGGCACGACCCGCGAACGCGGTACGCACCCGAGGCGTCCTGGATCACGAGGAACATCGTGGCATCGAACAACATCGTGGCCGAGAGCGCGGGCAACTGCCTGGTCTGCGTCCAGGACTTCTCCTTGCAGTACACGGGTTCGCAGATGATGTCGAGCGTCAACGGAAACCTCTATCACCGCACGTCACCGGGCACCCCCCGCTGGTTCTCCGCGTGGTCGAAGGGCTCCGTCTCGAGAGACCCCGCGGTGACGGATACGCTGGCCGCGTTCACCGCGGCCACGGGGCAGGATCGACGGTCGCAGTTCGTCGAGGGAGCCCCGGTGGTCGACGCCGGCTTCGCCCTGCTGCCGCAGTTCGCCGCGACGCAGGGGTCGGTGGCGGTGCCGGTGCCGTCCGACATCGCCTCAGTATCGCGACTCCCCGGCAGCAGCACGACACTGGGAGCCCTGCCCCGGTGACGATGTAAACATGGGTTCTCTTCTCGCTGTCGGCGCGCGTGCGCTGACGATGGTCATCGCGCTGGTCTGCGGCGTCATCACGACCCGGATGATCATCGGCGGCGCCGGCGTCGACAGCTTCGCCCTGTACACGTTGTTGACGACCATCCCCTCGCTGCTGACGTTCACAGACCTCGGCAGCGGCGCGGTCCTCGTCAACGCTGTCGCGACCAGCACGAACGTGCACACCGACGAGAAGCTGCGGTACCAGCTCACCTCCGTCGGCCGGGTGCTGCTCACCTTCGCCGCCACGGCGATGGCGATCAACACGGTCCTCGTGCTCACGGGTGCCTGGGAGCTGGTGTTCGGTGAAGCCGGAGGGCGACCGGGTGCCTCGTTGGCCGCTTTCTACTGCGTCACGATCTTCTGTCTCGGCATCCCGCTCGGGGTGTGGGCGCGGATCATGCTGGGCCAGCGTCGCAACCACATCGTGATCCTCCTCCAGGGGCTGATCTCGCCGCTCACGATGACGGGCGTCTGGCTGATGCTCACCTTCGGTGGCGAGAATCTCCATTCCTTCGTGGCGATCGCCTCCTTCGGCGCGTCTTTCCTGGTATCCGTGCTCGGCATCCTCATCACGGCTCGCACGACTTCGCCGCTGATCCCCTCGGCCGCCCGGATGGTCCTGCATCCTCGCCGCTACCCGGGCGTGCGGGTGATGGACGTCGGGTGGCCGATGCTCGCCCAGATGGTGACGTATCCGATCGCCGTCGGCTCGCAGCGCTACGTGATCGCTCAGCTGGGCGGACCCACCGACGTCGCCGAGTACGGCGTGGCGGGCCAGGTGTTCTTCGCCCTCAACGGACTCGTGATGGCCGGTGGACTCGCGCTCTGGCCGCACTTCGCGAAGAGCCGCCACGACGGTGACCTCCGGCGTGGGCCGTTCCTGCTGTCGGTCTTGTTCGCTGCGGCGATCGGCGTCGCGACTGTGATGGTGTGGCTCGTCGGCCCGTGGCTGTTCGGGTTCATCACCCAGGGCGAGCTGACGGTGCGCACGAGCACGATCTTCGCCTTCGGTCTGATGATCATGATGACGGCGGCCGTGTACCCCCTGGGGATGTTCATCATGGACAAGCCGGGAATCCGCTTCCAGGTGATCCCCACGCTCAGCATGGCGGCCGTGGGCATCACCCTCTCGTTCGTGCTCACTCCTGTGCTGGGCATCGCAGGACCCCTGATCGGCGTCGCGTTCGCCCTCGTCGTGTGCCAGCTGATTCCGTTCTCGATCTACATCGTCCGGAACAAGAAGCGGCTCACCGTGGGCGAGCTGGAACAGGTGTAGCGAGAACTCTGACCCGCCGGAGGGTGTGGCAGACCGGGGTGCGGGTCAGCCCAGGAGATGCGTCGAGATGCTCGAGCGGTAGACCTGAGGCGCGTGCCTGCGCAGGGCCTCGGCGCGGCTGTCTGCGACGGTCGAGACGATCTCATCCCACCGGGCGTCGATGTCGGTCAGCGCGGAAGCGATCGCCTCCGCATCGCCGGCCGCGACGAGCCTCGCCGTGCCGTAACCGCCTGCTGCTTCCCGGAGTCCGCTGCTGTCGCTCGCGATCACCGGTCGCAGGGCGAGGACGCCTTCGACGGCGGTGTTCCCGAAGGGTTCGTCGACGCGTGATGGCACGAGCAGCACATCGGCCTGCTCGAGGAACGGCCAGATGTCGGTGTGGAATCCGGCGAAGTCGACGGTGACCCCGGCCTCGGACGCCTGTGCACGAAGGTCGCGTTCGAACCACTCGTAGCCCTCGAAGACCGCGCCGAGGAGGGTGACCTCCACTGCGCGCCCGGCGGAGTGGAGTCGTGAGGCCGCCGCGATCACGAGATCGGGGCCCTTGCGGGGGGAGAGACGCCCGATGTAGAGCACGCGGAGGGGGCCCTCTGTGCGGGGA
>NZ_LSJW01000156.1:0-2352 GCF_001557335.1 Microbacterium sp. CCH5-D1 | reverse complement strand
GGCGCGAGCCAGTCCAGAGCAGCGACCAGGCCGCCGGCACCGACGGGCACGTCCTGGGCGCCCCGGTTCAACTCCTCTTCGGAGATGGTGACGTCGGCGCCAGACAGCAGGTCACGGAACCAGCTCACCGTCCACATCCCACGGCGCACACCTCCGCTCTCGTAGAGGAACGCGCCCGGCTCCGCGGCGAAGTTCGTCCAGACGTCCGGGTGCTTCGGCAGCGGCCGATCACCCGGCGTCATGGTCGCCACGTAGGTCCCGAGCGACAACAGGGCATCACCCTCATCGCGGAGGCCGGCGCCCAGTGCCTCCACGGCCTTGTCGTTCGAGGTCGCGATCACCGGAATCCCGGCGGGCAAACCGGTGAGCTCGGCGGCGCGCTGGGTCAACCGGCCGAGGGGCTCGCCCGGCGCCACGAGCTCGAACAGCATCGAGGGATGCATACCGGCGCGGGCATATTCATCCGCATCGTCGCTCCACCCCCAGCGATCCGCATCGATCGGCCAGACCCCCTGTACGTTCCCTGCGGCATCGCGCCTCTCCCCCGTGAGCCGGTGCCCGAGGTATCCGGACGACGTGGTGACGTACGCCGCGTCTTCGACCTCCCTCTCGTAGGCTCGCGAAAGCCGCTCGTCCATCCAGCTCATGACGGGCTGCGCCAAGGTGCCGTCGGCGCGCAGTACCGCCCGGCAGAAGCGGATGGTGCACAGGCCCACACCGCGGATCTCCGTGGCGTCTCCGGAGAACTCCGCCATCGCCTTGCGGACGGCGGCCACGATCGAGTCCCACAGATCGTCGTCCGGGTGCTCCCATCGACCGGGCGCCGGCGAGGAGTACGGGCGCAGGGCTGCTCGCGCGCTGGCGTGCACGACGCCCGTCCCGTCGACGATGAGCACCTTCGTGCTCTGGGAGCCGTTGTCGATCGCGACGACGTAGCCCGGCGCCGTTGCGCTCACGCCGTCAGCTCGCCGTGCTCCAGCGGGTAGATGGTTCCCCGATTCATGATCCCCCTGGGGTCGAGCCCGTCCTTGAGCATCCGCAGCAGCCGGTACGCGCTGCCGTGCTCCTCGTGGGTCCACGGCGTGCGGTACTTGCCGATGCCGTGGTGGTGCACCATCGAGCCGCCCAGACGCAGCGCCTCCTCGACCACGATGGCGTTGAGGGGCTCGTGGTACTCGGTGATCTCCTCGCGCGGCTCGCACCGGATGTCGTAGTCGTACACGAAGTAGAGGTTGGTGCCGGTCTGGTAACTGTGCGACGAGTGCGCGCCGAGCAGCGTCAGGTCGGCCGCGCGCGCGAACTCGGTCCTGGCACGGCGCATCACGGACTCGAACAGCTCCTCCACGCCCGACCAGTCGATCGACACCTCTGTGGTGTAGCCGAGGCGTGCGTTCTGGAGCATCTCGCGCTTCTCGGCGTCGATCTTGTCCTGACCCCAGTTGAGGTTGTCGAACCATTCCTCGATCAGCGCCGGGTCGACCTTCTCGTGCGGGATTCCGGCGAAGATCTCCTCGACGCCCGCGGCCGTGGCATCGGCCACGCCCTTCGGTCCCTCGGCGACGACGACCACGACCGCTCCGCCCCCCGCGAAGTGCGAGAAGTGCTGCGCCGCATCCTCCTCGGAGTACGCGCGCGCGACGGAGGGCCGGTAGCCGGCGACGACGATCTCGCGGAGACCGGCCACACCGGCGGGGAGCGAATCGACCAGATACCCGAGGAAGCGGTTGTTCTCGGGCTGGTACGTGAACACCTTGACGGTGACCTCGGTGATGACCGCGAGCGCTCCCTCGTTGCCGATCACGATGTGGCGGATGTCGGGGCCTGCCGCGCGACGCGGAACGTTCTTGACCCGCACGACGTCTCCGTCGGGGAGCACCGCCTCGAGCCCGACGACCATGTCCTCGATCCCGCCATACAGGGTGGAGAATTGGCCGATGGACCTGGTCGCGACGAGTCCTCCCATCTGTGCGAGAGGCTTGGACTGCGGAGAGTGCCCTGTCGTCAGGCCCTGCGCCCGCAGCGTGTCCTCGAGCACCTGCAGGGGCACTCCGCACTGCGCGGTGACCATCATGTCGACGGGGTCGATCTCGAGGATCGCGTCCATGCGGGAGCCGTCGAGCACGAGGGAGTCCTCGACGATCGTCTCGAGGCCGCCTTCGGTCGCCGTGCGTCCGGTGCGGGGCACGACATTGACGAGATTCTCCGCGGCGAACGCGAGGATCGCCGAGACGTCCGCCGTCGAGCGGGCATAGACGATCGCGGCCGGGATCGGACCGTCGAAGATGCCGTGCACCGAGGTGTACTTCTTGAAGCGGTCGACGCTCGCCTCGCGCAGCGCCTGCGCCTCGGTCT
>NZ_LSJW01000155.1:0-33590 GCF_001557335.1 Microbacterium sp. CCH5-D1 | reverse complement strand
CGACCACGCCGCCTGCGCCCCCGACGGCTCCGCCCGCCGCACCGCCGGCTTCGCCCACCACTCCGCCCACGGATCCCACACAGCCGCCAGCGTGATCATCTGACGAGATGGCATCGTCTGGCACAGAGCCCTCGACTCCTGTCGGGGGCTCTGTGCTGTTCCGGCTGGTTCTCCACCCGCAGCGCCCGCTAACGTGGACGATATGCTTTCGTCCCCGTACCGCGCAGGCACCCCCGGTCACATCTTGCTTCTCGGCTCAGTTCTCGCGGGCTCGCTGCCTTCGTCGGCGGCTCCGGACGCACGAGCGTGATCGCGGTGTACGTGACTTCTACTACGATGTGTTGTGAGTATCCTGCGACCGTCCGACCCGCCGCAGGCCCATCGGAGGCAGCACGTGGCTGAGACGAAGACGCAACGGATCACGGTTGCGCAGCGCACGCTGCTGCTCTCCTGGTCCGGTATCACCGATCAGGGGCGCCGTCGCGAGACGAACCAGGACGCCTTCTTGGCCGACTATCCGCTGTTCATCGTCGCAGACGGCATGGGCGGCCATGCCGGTGGCGAGATCGCGAGTCAGAGCACGGTGTCGCGCCTCCAGGCCATCGTCTCGTCGGGGAAGGTCGATCGCCCGTCGATCGAGAGCGCACTCGAGCTGGCTGTCGGCGACATCGCCGACCACCCCGAGACCACCGACGAGGGCACGGGCACCACGCTCACGGGCGTCTACCTCGATACCGAGGGCGACGAGGCCCAGTGGATCGCCTTGAACATCGGCGATTCCCGCGTCTACCTCCTTCGGGACGACAAGCTGGTGCAGATCACGACGGATCACTCGGTCGTGCAGGAACTGATCACGGCAGGCAAGCTCAGCCCGGAGGAAGCCGAAGGGCACCCCTACAGCAACGTCATCACCCGCGCGGTGGGAGCGAGCGAACTCACGGCGCCGGACTACGTCTCCATCGACGTGCGACCCGGTGACCGGTTCGTCGTCTGCTCCGACGGGCTCACCAAGGAGCTCACCGACTACGGGATCCAGCACTTCCTCCGCGAGCACGACGACCCGGGGGCGGCCGTCGATGCGATGCTCGCGGCGGCCCTGGAGAACGGCGGTCGCGACAACGTGACGCTCATCATCGTCCAGGTAACGTCTGAGGACGACTCCTCCTCCCCGATCGAGGACACCGCTCAATAGTGTCCTGAGGCTGTGGAGACTGCTCGCCCACGGCCTGCGATGCGATCGACTCGAGGGCATGGATTCCCTCCCGATCGCCTTGCCGTCCGCGCAGGCACCACATCACCGCGCTCCTGTGCCGTTCCTGGCCGCCATCGTGCCGATCGCCGCCGGCGTGGTGCTGTGGTCGATCTCGGGCTCGCTCCTGGCTCTGTGCTTCGCGGCACTGGGGCCCCTGATGATCGGGGCATCGCTGGTGGACGCGGCTCGCCTCCGGCGTCGGGAGCGGCGACGCGGAGAGCAGAAGATCGAGGAGGGGTGGGCCACGGCGGAGGCTGAGCTGGTCCGCCGCCACAGCGAGGAGCGCAGGGCGCTGTGGCAGCGCCGCCCTGACACCGCGACCTGCATCGTGCGATCCCCGCTTCGAGGAACGCAACCCGTCGATGAGGAGACCTGGGTCGTCGTCGGCTCGGGCCCGACAACGAGCGAGGTCCGTTGCACCGGGGGCGAAGATGAGCGCGGACGAGCCTTCCGCGAACGATGCCGTGTCATCGACGCCGCGCCCGTCGTCGTGCCGCTGGGGGGAGGGATCTGTCTCAGAGGAGCGGGTCCGCTGACGGCCGCCGCCGCGCGAGCTCTGATCCTGCAGCTGTGTCTACGCTTCGGGTCCGCGCAGTTCTCGCTCGTTCCGACAGGTGGCGTCGACCTCCTCGAGGTCGATCTCGTCGGCTGGGGACTCGGCGGCCTGCCCCATGCACGACGGACTCGTCGCAGGGCGTTCCGGCTGGGGGTCGGGCCCTGCGCCGGGGAGAGACCGGACGCGGACGCGCTGATCTGCACAGCCGCTCCCGGTGAGGAGGTGCCGGAGGGTGTCACGGCGGTGATCGACATCGTGGAGCCGGGGCTCGCAACGCTGCGTACGGCGAGCGGGACGACAGCCGTCGCCGTCGAGTTCCTCTCTTCGAGGCAGGCCGAAGTGCTGTCCAGCGAGATCGCGCACCGGGGTGACGAGGCAGGCGCGCCTCCCGATTCGGTGGCGCTTCACGAACTCGAACAACCGCACGAGGTGGAAGGGCTGGCGGCGGCGATCGGCCGGGGCGAGCGGGGGAGCATCGTGGTCGACATCGTCGACGACGGTCCTCACGCGCTCGTGACCGGCATGACGGGGACGGGGAAGAGTGAACTGCTCGTGAGCTGGGTCGCCGCGATGGCCTCGGTACACGGGCCGGACCGGGTGACCTTCGTCCTCGCGGACTTCAAGGGCGGCACCGCGTTCGAGCCGCTGCGTGCACTTCGGCATGTCGTCGCCGTCATCACGGATCTCGATGACGCGGGGGCACGACGTGGCGTCTCCAGCCTCACGGCGGAGCTCCGCCGACGGGAGGCACTGCTCGCGGCGGCGGGGGCTCGCGATGTGCGGGAGGTCTCGATACCGAGGCTGGTGATCGTCGTCGACGAGTTCGCAGCGCTGCTCGCGGAGCACGCCGACCTGGGCGCGGTCTTCACCGATATCGCCGCCCGTGGCCGTGCGCTCGGCATGCATCTGATCCTCGGCACGCAGCGAGCTTCCGGTGTGGTCAGAGATGCCCTGGCGGCGAACTGCCCCCTTCGCATCAGCCTCCGCGTGAGCGACGCTGCCGACAGCCGGCTGATGCTCGGCAGCGAGGCGGCAGCAGCGCTCCCCGGGGACCCGGGATCACGGGGGCTCGCTCTGGTGCGGAGACCGACGGACCAGGAGGCCCTCGCTCTGCGGGTCGCCCTGACGGAGGCATCCGACCTCCGAGAGGTGGCGAAGCGATGGGCGGCAGGAGGTCAGCCGTCCAGTCCCTGGCTGCCGTCGTTGCCCTCGCTTCTCCCACTCGGTGAGCTCCTCGGCGAGGCCGGCGTGGGGTCCGACACCGTGGTCATCGGACGCGCTGACGACCCCGACCGGCAGGCGCAACCTCCGGTTCTCCTGCAATGCGGGCGCGAACGGGGGATCGCGGTTCTGGGCGGGCCCGGTTCCGGCCGAACCACACTGCTGAGGACTGTGGCAGCCCAGTGCGATGACACCTCATGGATGTCCGGCGATGCCGAGGAGGCGTGGGATCTGCTCTCCGCATGGGCGGACGGCAGCCGGCGACCTCCGACCGTGGTTCTCTGCGACGATGTCGATGTGCTGGTGGGGAGCCTGCCGCCGGAGTACGGCCATCAGCTCGTCCAGCGCTGGGAGCAGGTGCTTCGCACGGCCCACGGCACGACCTTCGTGGTGACCGCGGCCAGGGCGAGCGGCGCCTGGGGACGTATGCTCGATCTCCTGCCGCGTCGCGCGCTGCTGCGTATGTCGACGAAGCTGGAGCATCTGGCGGCAGGAGGCGAGCCGTCCGGATTCCTTCGTGATCGTGCTCCGGGGCGCGCGAGGATCGGCGATCAGGAGGTTCAGCTGGCGTGGGCCGACGAAACGGAGTCCCATCGGCCCGCGGACCAGACGGCAGCGGTGTGGCGGCCGACGTCCGCGCTCACAGCGATCGTCACCGCCGGGGCTCAGGAGGTCATCGCCCGTCTGCGTCGCGCGCATCCGGACTGCGAGGTGAGGGAACCGGGGGCGGAGCCGGCGGAGACGGATCGGCCGTGCGTCGTGGTGGGCGATGCGGAGGCTTGGCAGCGGAACTGGACACTGTGGCAACGGGTGCGATCCCTGGGCGAGGTCCTCATCCGCTGCGAGCGTCCGGCTGATCTCCGCCAGTTGATCGGCGCCCGCGAGTTGCCCCCGTACGCCCGTCCGCATGCGGGTCGAGCGTGGTCCGTGATCGGGGCTGAGCTGCCACGAAGAGTGCACGTGGCCGAGCTGTCGCCGTGAGGAGCTCTGGGAGGTCGGAGGTGGGGCTCCCGGTCAGATGCCCGCGCCAGGGCGGATGGCACCGACGTCGGCGCCGCCGCCGAGCACAGTGAGGGGGAGAGCCTCGCCGAGGGCGGCCACATCCGCATCGGTCAGACCGCCCGCGCGCGCCAGGAGGGTGGCGGCCACGATCGTCGAGGCACGAGTCGCGCCGTCGAGCATCTTCAGAGCCACCGTCGTCCCGTTCGGGGAGACCATGACCATGACGCCCTCGGCGCCGTGCTTCGTGAACACGCCCAGCTTCTCCGTCGCGATCGTGTCAGGGCGACCCGGGCCCTCGATCGTCCACGGGTTCTCCCGTACAGCGCGAACCAGGGAACCGGCGACGCGATGCAGGGCGAACGGCGAGCGGTCGGACGCCGTTCCGATCCGATGGATCGCGCGTGCGAGACCGGTCAGGGTCGTCGCATGTACGGGCGCGCCGCACCCATCGATCGCGGTGTGCGCGATCTTCTCACCCGTGAGGCGCTCGACGACGTCCCTGATGTGCTGCTGCAACGGGTGGGCGGGGTCGAGGTAGCCGTCGGTGGGCCAGCCGGTCGCGACACAGGCGCGGAGCATCGCGGCGTGCTTGCCCGAGCAGTTCATGCGCACGCGCGTGGGCTCACCGTGCTCGCGCACGAGCTCATCGCGCGTCGAGGAGTCGCTCGGCCACGACGCGGGGCAACCCAAGTCGTCCTCTGTCAGTCCGCCCTCTGTGAGGATGTCGCGCACCACGGACGCATGCCGATCGGTGCCGACATGGCTCGCCGTCGAGAGCGCGAGCTGTTCGCCCTCGAGGACGGCGCCCGCCGTGACGCAGGCGATCGCCTGCAGCGGCTTGAGGCTCGAACGCGGCAGGATCAGGGCGTCGGCGTTGCCGTGTCGGGCGACGATGTCTCCGTCGGGGGAGAGGACGACGGCCGCGCCGGCGTGGCGGGATTCGACGAATCCGCTCCGCTCGACGACGGCGAGTTCCACGGAATCCTGAACGGTGAGAGTCTCCAGCACCCGTCAACTCTAGCTCGGCGTGCGAGGCTGCTCGCGTCGCGTCGGACGAGCCTGACAGACTGGTCGCATGGCAGAGACCAGTCCTCGCACTCTCGGCGAACACCGCTATGCGCTCACATCGACCTGGACCGGCAACACCGGTACCGGGACAACGGGATACCGCGACTACCGACGCGCTGTGACGATCGAGATCGAGGGCAAGCCCGATCTCCTCGCCTCCGCGGACAAGCCCTTCCGCGGCGACGCGTCACGCTGGAATCCGGAGGACCTGCTGCTCGCGTCGCTCTCCGAGTGTCACCTGCTGTCTTACCTCCACGCGTGTGTCACGGCCGGCGTCGTGGTGGTGTCCTATCGCGACCGGGCGACAGGAATGATGCGCGAGGACGGAGCGGGCGGAGGATCGTTCGTCGAGGTGATGCTGCATCCTGAGGTCGTCGTCGCCGAGGAGTCGATGATCGAGGCTGCGGAACGCGCCCACACCCAGGCGAACGAATGGTGTTTCATCGCGAACTCGATGAACTTCCCCGTGCGTCACGAGGCGAGGGTCAGCGCTCTCTCCTGAGCCGCGCCGCGATCGCGACGACGGGACGGTCAGCGACGCTCGTGCGGGAGAGCCTGCTTGATCTTCTCGATGGTTCCCTGCGCGGGAGCCTCGTTGTACGCACCCGCGAGCTCCTGGCCGGAGAGGCCGTGGATCGCGGCCATGATCTGGTCGGTCGCGAGGCGCCGAGCGCGCCCGCTGGTGGCCGGGCCGTGCGGCGAGAGGTCGAGCGGCTCGCCGAAGCGCACCGTGATGCGCTCCTTGAGCGTCGGCATCTTCGCTCCGACCGGCATCACCTTGTCGGTGCCGATGAGTCCGACCGGGACCACCGGAGCACCCGTCTGCAACGCGAGGAACGCGACTCCCGTGCGGCCCTTGTACAGACGACCGTCGGTGGAGCGGGTGCCCTCGGGGTACAGGGCGACGGCCAGGCCCTCATCGAGGAGCTGGCGCTGGAGGTCGAGGGCATCGAGCGCGGCCTGTCCCGCTCCCCGGCGCACGGGGATCGCGCCGATCGACTCGAAGAAGGTCTTGCTCATCCAGCCCTTGAAGCCGGTGCCCTCGAAGTACGCCGACTTCGCCAGGAAGTGCACGGGGCGGGGCGCGGCCACCGGGATCGCTATCGAGTCGATGAACGAGAGGTGGTTGCTCGCGAAGATCACGGGGCCTTCGAGCGGCACGTTCTCTCGCCCCTCGATCCGCGGCCGATAGACCAGACGAGCGAGCGGGGTGATGAGGCTCCGCCCCAGGGTGTAGGCGAACCCGGCGTGACGGGGCTTCGCAGTCGTCTCGGGTGAGGATTCCTCTTCTGACGAGGCTTCGGGCTCGACGGACTGCTCAGAGGTCATCAGAGCAGATTACTCCCGGATCCATGCCGGCGTGGGAATGAAGACTTGCGCCGCGCCTCCCAGCGCGGGCAAAGGGGTATGAGGCAGGATGGAGGTTCCCGCCCGCGATCCTGAGGTCTCACTGTGCGCAAGCGTCCGCTCCTCGTCCTGTCCACTGTCGCTGCGGCGACCCTCCTGCTGGCCGGCTGTGCCGGTGGCGGTGCGCCCGAGAGCTCGGGCACCCCTTCGCCGTCCGCGTCGAGCGGGTGTCTGCTGAACGCGCAGCCCGGAGAGACGTCGGATGCGGTGACGGTCGATGGCGAAGGTCTCGACGCGAAGATCACCGTCCCCGCCGATGCCGCCTTCGCTGACGTGGAACGGACCATCGTGGCCAAGGGCGATGGCGATGAGGTGCTCGCGAACGATCTCGTCGGCGTGAAGTTCCAGATCGTGGATGCCGCGACCGGCGAGGTGGTCGACTCCTCCGCCCGGAACGAAGGCGGCGAGGCCTCCGTCCTCCTCGACCAGAACAGCGCGTCGCTCTTCATCGCCGCGCTCGAGTGCCAGCCGCTCGGCACACAGGTGGTGCTCGCGCTGCCCGGCAAGGTCTTCGGTGACGGCGGCACGAACAAGGTCGTCTATGCGGAGGCGGTCGAGAAGCTGCCGGAGGTGGCCACGGGCACCCCGGTCGACCCGACGCCCGGCATGCCGACGGTGAAGCTCGACGACAAGGGCGCTCCGACCGTCACGATCCCGGACGGCGACGCGCCGACCGAGACGAAGGTCGCCGTCCTCAAGCAGGGCGATGGTGCGACCGTGGGCACGGGCGACCTCGTGGTCGTGCAGTACCTGGGCGTGAAGTGGTCCGACGGCAAGGAGTTCGACTCCAGCTGGAGCCGCGATGCCGCTCCGACGCAGTTCCAGACCACGGGCGTCGTCGCGGGCTTCCAGAAGGCGCTCGAGGGTCAGAAGGTCGGCTCGCAGGTCGTCGTCGTCATGCCGCCCTCCGACGGGTACGGCGCGAGCGAGGGACACGAACTGCAGAAGGAGAGCCTCGTGTTCGTCGTCGACATCCTCGCGACGACACCGGTTCAGGCTCAGCAGTAGCCGCTGCGGAGCCGCGGGCGTGACCTAGGCTGGCGGTATGCGTCGCGTCATCGTCCTCGGCTCCACCGGCTCCATCGGCACCCAGGCACTGGATGTGATCCGTGCCAATCCTCGTCGCTTCGAGCTGGTCGGTCTCGCCGCTGGTTCCAACGCCGAGTTGCTGGAGGAGCAGGCCGCGCAGTTCCAGGTCGAATCCACCGCTCTCGGTGCTGTCGAGGCGGAGCAGCTCGTCCGTGACGTCGAAGCCGATGTGGTGCTCAACGCCATCACGGGCTCGATCGGACTCGGGCCGACGCTCGCCGCCTTGAAGGCGGGCCGCACTCTCGCCCTCGCGAACAAGGAATCCCTCATCGTCGGTGGCGACCTGGTGCTCGCCGCCGCTGCCCCCGGACAGATCGTCCCGGTGGACTCCGAGCACTCGGCCCTCGCGCAGGCTCTGCTCGCGGGCACTCATGCCGAAGTGCGCCGTCTCGTCGTCACCGCGTCCGGCGGCCCGTTCCGAGGACGCAGCCGTGGCGAGCTGACCCAGGTGACTCCGTCGGAGGCGCTCGCGCATCCGACATGGGACATGGGACGCATGGTCACGACGAACTCCGCGACCCTGGTGAACAAGGGGCTCGAGGTGATCGAGGCGCATCTGCTCTTCGACATCGCCTACGACGACATCGAGGTCGTGGTCCACCCGCAGTCGATCGTGCACTCGATGGTGGAGTTCATCGACGGGTCCACCATCGCACAGGCCTCACCGCCCGACATGCGCCTGCCCATCTCGCTCGGTCTGGACTGGCCGCACCGCGTCGGAGGCGTAGGGCGACCGCTCGACTGGTCCGCTGCGACCTCATGGACGTTCGAACCGCTCGACGGCGAGGCCTTCCCGTCCGTCGCTCTCGCGAAGTCGGTCGGACGCGCCGGCGGCACGTTCCCCGCGGTCTACAACGCGGCGAACGAACAGGCTGTCGACGCCTTCCACGAGGGCCGGCTCCCGTTCCTCGGGATCGTCGACACCATCGCCCGCGTCGTCGACGCGCATGACGCGCCCGATGTGCTCACCGTCGAGACGCTCGCCGAGGCGGAGGCCTGGGCGCGCGCGACGGCGGACCGGATGATCGCTGCGGCCTGACCGCGGGGGGCATCCTCGTCGCATCGTCCTGCACGTCGGCACCGGAGCGCGGGTGCGCCCCGGTGATCCCGATCAGTCTTCGTCGGGGTAGGGGACGGGCCAGCGGGAGTCGGGAACGGGCCACCCGGCCGCGCGGAGCGCACGACGGGCGAGCTCGCGTGCGGAGTAGGGAGTGCGGACACCGCGGATGTCGCGGTAGTCCTGATGACCCGGTCCCGCCCAGAGTATGGCGTCGCCGTCGCCGACCAGGCCGACGGCGGTGACGATGGCGTTCTCCGGCGGTGAGGCCTCATGGATCTCAGCGTCCGGTCGCGCGCGGCGTGCACCGTCGATGAGAGTGGCCCGGATGGATGCGGGGTCCTCGAAGCGGGGGTGGTGGTCGGTGACGACGAGGATGTCGCTGCCCTCCACGGCTGTGCGCGCCATGTCGAACCGCTTGCTCGCGTCCCGGTCGCCATCGGCGCCGAACAGCATCAGCACCTTGCCGGGAGTCACGCGGCGGACGGCGGCGAGTGTCTTCTCGAACGCGTCGGGGGAGTGGCCGAAGTCGACGAAGACCGCGGGGCCCGTGTCGCCGGAGACCAGTTGCGTGCGTCCTGGCAGATAGGCGCGGATGCCGCCGTCGCGGGTCAGGGCCTCGGTGATGCGATCCCAGGCATAGCCGCCCTCGAGGAGCATCACGATCGCCAGAGCCGCATTGGCGGCCATGTGCGGACCGATCACCGGGACCGTCGTCGTGAGGGAGCCGGCCGGACCGGTCATCGTGAACGTGGTTCCGGCCGCACGCTCGTCGTCGATGACGACGACCCAGTCCGCGGCGCGGGCGGCCTCGGGGTCGGCGGCGATCGACGGAGTGCCCACCGTGACGACGGGGATCTCGGAACGTTCGACGACGATCGCTCCCGACGGCGAGTCGAGGCAGATGACGCCCCGCTTGGCGCGGTCGGGACGGAAGAGCGGCAGCTTCGCCTCGAAGTACTCCTCCATGTCCGCGTAGTCGTCGAGATGGTCGTGGCTGAGGTTGGTGAATCCGGCGACATCGAACAGGATGCCGTCGACGCGGTGACGGGAGAGAGCCTGCGCGCTGACCTCGACGGCGACGGCCTCGACCGCTCGCTCCCGCATGAGAGCGAGCAGTGCATGCATCTCGGAGGCCTCGGGGGTGGTCAGGCGCGACACGATGACCTCGCCGGCGATGTGGCGCTCCGCAGTGGAGGAGAGTCCGGTGACGACGCCGATCTGGTCGAGGATGCCCTCGAGCAGGTGGGACACGCTGGTCTTCCCGTTGGTCCCGGTCGTCGCGAACAGCAGAGGAAGCGGACCGTCCGCGCCGGTGCCGTAGACCCAGGCGCTGAGGTCGCCGAGGACGGCGCGAGGATCGTCGACCACGAGGATCGGGAGGCCGGCGGACTCCGCGATGACCGCTCCGGCCTCGTCGGTGATGACGGCGACGGCGCCCTTCTCGGCGGCGGTCGCGGCGAAGTCCGCGCCGTGCCGGTTGACGCCCTGGATCGCGACGAACGCCTCGCCGGGGCGCAGGTCCGCGGTGGCGAGGGTGATGCCGGTGAGGGCCACGCCGTCGACATCGCCGTGGACGGTGCGGGCGAAGCGGGAGGCGAGTTCGGACAGCTCACGCCGGGGCGGGTTCGCGGGGCGGAGCACGGGAGGCAGGCTCGGTTGTTGTTCAATCGACATGGCGCATCAATGATCTCATGACCGGGGTGAGAACCCCTCGCGAGCGGCCTCTCGCGCGCCGGATCCCGGAGCACGAGAGGCCGCTCCCACGGTCAGGCGCGACGGCGGTAGGCGACGATCGCGACGACCAGTCCGGCGAAGCCGGCAAGCAGCCCTCCGGCTCCGAGCGCCACGCCCAGGGGGTCGGACGCCGTGGCCGGGCTCGAGGCCTCCGCCGCGGCATCGGATCCGGCGTGCTCACCGTGTCCGTCCGCTGCGGCAGCGGTCACCGAGACGACCGGCGCCGGCGCATCGAGGCTGTGCGGATCTTCGCCGTTCTCGGCGAGCTGCGTCCACTCGGTGGCACCCTCGACGCACGTCTGCACGACGGGGAACGCCAGAGTGTCCGGTGTGTCCTCATCCAGTCCGACGCCCATGCTCACTGCGCCGCGGAGATCCGTGGGAACGGGCGCGACCGCGGTGTAGGTGACAGCGCTGACGAGACCGTCGTCGCCCCGTTCGACCTGGATGTCCCAGTCGGAGTCCATGGTCGGTGAGACGGACGCGAGACCCTCTGGCATCGTGATGCGCAGCGCGGTCGTCGGCGAGTTCTCACAGCCGTGCGAGAACGAGAACGTGAGGACGCCGTGGTCCCCGGCGGCGAGCTCGTCGGGGCTGACCCCGACGTGCGCTCCGGCCATGAGGGGTGCGGTGACGGCAAGGGCAAGGCCGCCGACGAGGCCGGTGGTGGCGAGGCGCAGACGGTGGGTACGGGTGTTGCGGGTCATGAGATCTCCTGATCGATGTGCGGGCACGCCGATGGCGCGTCTCCGCGAAAGGGATGCCACGCGTGTCCGGGTGGCGTGTTCGAGTGCGACGGATCAGTCGCGCAGGAGAGCAGGGGGTCCGCGTCGCGGCAGAGCGGACGAGACCGCGGCGTCGAACGGCGAGAAGACCATCGAGCGCAGACGCGCCGGACGGCGGTGCAGCGCGGGCACCACTGCGGACGCACGTCGGAGGAGGGCATCGACCCAGCGCGCGACCACCCGGACGATCGCCTCGCCGTGCCACACCAGCAGCGTGGTCAGCACAGCCGCGACGAGGTGCGCCGAGAGCATGAGCGCGCCGGGGGCCGCAGCAGGGGACGGCGATGCGAGGAGGGAGAGGTCGAGGTGATGGGCGTGTCCACCGCCGGCGATCGGCGCCGCCACGGTGGGCGAGCCCAGCACCTGGAACACGACGTGGAAGGCGGCCTGCCCGAGGAACACGGCGAGGGCCACCCTGGCGCGTGACTGTCGGACTCCGACCAGGAGAGCCGCGAGCGGGGTGATCAGGCTCGTGACCGCGACGATCAGCAGCACATGCGGAGCCGCACCGCCCCCGAGCGTGTGGGACAGCGCCGCGAGCAGTGTCGCCACGGAGGAGACGGCGGCAGCACGCACGAGTCGCAGCTGCCGGGCATTCACGCTGACAGCCTAGTCGTGCCGCAGCGCCGGGCGGATTCCTAGCTGGGGGCACTAACGTTGGCACGTGGAATTCCTGCTCTATCTGGCCGGCATCCTCTTCATGCTGATCGGCCTCGGGCTGTCGATCGGCCTGCATGAGGTCGGGCACCTCGTCCCCGCGAAGCTCTTCGGCGTGCGCGTCGGCCAGTACATGATCGGCTTCGGGCCGCGGCTGTGGTCCAAGCGCATCGGCGAGACCGAGTACGGTTTCAAGCTGCTGCCTCTGGGGGGCTTCATCTCGATGTCGGGCATGTATCCGGCATCGAAGAACTCCGGTCCGGCGTCGGGCGTCTTCCGCTCTTTGATCCAAGATGCTCGCAGTGCCAACGACGAGACCATCGCAGAAGGCGCCGAAGACCGCGTCTTCTACCGGCTGCCGGTGTGGAAGCGCGTCGTCGTCATGCTCGGCGGGCCCGCCATGAATCTCGTGCTCGCGACGGTGATCTTCACCGTGCTGCTGTCCGGCATCGGTGTGCAGCAGGGGACGACCACGATCGCTTCGGTGACCGAGTGCGTGGTCCCGGCGGGTTCCACAGCGACCGAGTGCACGCCGGATGATCCCGCGTCTCCGGCAGCGGAAGCCGGCATCAGACCGGGCGACGTGATCGTGTCGGTCGACGGGAAGCCGGTGTCGACCTTCGCCGAGGCCACCGCGATCGTGCAGGCGTCCCCGGGTGAGACGATCGACATGGTCGTGCGGCGCGACGGAGCCGAGAAGTCGCTGAATCTCACGCCGATCGCCGCGGAACGCACGATCACGGATGCGAGTGGCCAGCCGATCCTGGACGACGCAGGCAAGCCCGTGGTCAAGGAGGTCGGCTACGTCGGCATGGGCGCGCAGATGGGATACGTGCAGCAGCCGTTGACCGCGGGGCCGGAGATGGCTGCGGACAGCACGGCGCGCGTCGCATCGATGATCGTCACGCTCCCTGTGCGTCTCTGGGATGTCGGCGTGTCCCTCGTGACCGGCGGTGAACGCGATCCGAACGGTCCGCTGAGTGTGGTCGGCGTCGGTCGCCTCGCCGGCGAGGTCGCCGCGACCGATGCGCCGATCCTCAACCGCTTCGCGTTCCTGCTCGGGCTGCTGGGCTCGCTGAACATCGCGTTGTTCGTGTTCAACCTGATCCCGCTGCTCCCGCTCGACGGCGGCCACATCGTGGTCGCGCTGTGGGACGGGATCAAGCGCGCATGGGCCAAGCTCTTCCGTCGGCCCCCGCCGGCACCCGTCGACGCGACCAAGCTCGTACCGCTCACCGTGGTCGTCGCCGTGGCCCTGATCGCGATGGGTGCCCTGCTCCTGGTCGCCGACCTCTTCAACCCGGTGAACCTGCTCGGCTGATTCCTTCGGGGTGTCTCTTCCCGGCGCGTTGGACCTCGGCCTTGCCGCGGCGGACATGCCGACAGTGCCGACACGCTGGCAGCGGACAGCCCGCGACCGTCAGCCTCAGGCGAGGGCGTGGGTCACGAGGCGTTCGAGCGTCCGGATGCCGTCTCGCGAGAGGATCGACTCGAGATGCCCCTGCACGGAGGCGAAACGGTCTCCTCGGAGCGCGTAGACATCGCCCGAATCCGCGTCTGCGGACACTTCGGCGTCGCCGACCGCGATCGTGCCCGGGGCGACACGCGCGGTGAAGGTGTTGTAGAAGCCGATCGATGCGTCTTCGCCGAACACCGGGACCGACTTCTGCAGCCCCTGGTGCGGTGCGTCGAGAGGAGTCAGGGCGATGCCGAGGCGGTCGGCGAGGATCTGGTGGCTCAAGCACACGGCGAGCAGCGGCATGCCGGAGTCGAGGCGACGGGTGACGACGTCGCGCATCCTGGCGATGCGGGCGCTCTGCGCATCCCGCGGGTCACCGGGGCCGGGGCCCGCGACGACCAGGTCGGCGGCATCCAGGTCGGCATCCTGTGCGTCATTCCAGGGCACGATCTTCACGGCGAGTCCGAGATGACGGAGCTGGTGCGCGAGCATGGTGGTGAAGCGGTCCTCCGCGTCGACGACGACGGCGGAGCGTCCGGCGAACGGACCGGTGAAGTCCTCGCCCTGCGGGTTGAGCCAGAACTCGGCCAGGCGCGCGTTTCGTGATTCCAACAGCTCGGCAACGGTCGGGTCGTCGGCGAGGGCGTGCGCGTCACCGGGAGCGTCCGCATCGCTGCGAGCCTCGGCCACATGATCGCGGTCGATCGCCCCGATGGCACCGAGCACACCCGCGGCCTTGCCGTGCGTCTCGGACACCTCGCCCATGGGGTCCGAGTGTCGGACCAGCGTGGCTCCGACAGGCACGCTGAGCGCGCCGTCCTGGAGATACACGGTGCGGATGAGGATGGGGGCGTCCAGGTCATGGCCGCCGTCCGCGTTCGGGGAGAACAGCGCCGCGACACCCGAGTAGTAGCCTCGCGGCTTCTGCTCGTGACGACGGATCACAGCGCAGGCGTTCTGCATGGGCGAGCCGGTGACCGTGGGAGCGAACATGGTCTCGCGCAGGATGTCGCGGGGGTCGAGCGTGCTGCGTCCGCGGAGCATGTACTCCGTGTGCGTGAGCCGCGACATCTCCTTGAGGTGCGGACCGGTGATCCGTCCTCCGTCGGAGCAGACGGCGCTCATCATCTTGAGCTCCTCGTCCACGACCATGAACAGCTCCTCGGTCTCCTTCGTGGAGGCGAGGAAGTCGACCAGCGTCTCCTTCGTCGCCCCACCCGCCGGGTGACGGAAGGTTCCGGAGATCGGGTTCATGGTGACGATGCCGCCCTGGGCGACCACATGCGCTTCGGGACTGGCGCCGACGGCGATGTGACCGGGGGTGAAGACCGCGAAGGTCCAGTACGCACCGCGCTCGTGTGTGAGCAGCGCACGGAACCAGGTCAGGGCTGCCGTCCGGTCATCGACGTCGACATTCGCGGTGAAGTCCCTGCGGATGACGAAGTTCGCGCCCTCTCCGCGGCCGATCTCGTCCGCGATGACGTTCTCGACGATCGCCGCATACTCTGCGTCGGCGATGTCGAAGCCCTCGTCGTGCAAGGCGACCGGCTCACTCGGCAGCGCGGAGAGGAGCTCGGCGGTCGGAAGGTGCAGGTGCTCGTCGACGACCACGCACCGCAGCGGTGCGGCGTCGTCCTGGGCGACGAAGCCGCGCTCGCGAACCTGGCGGTAGGGGACCATCGCGAACACCTCACGAGGCGTGCCGTCGACGGCGAGAGGGATGTCGGCGAGCAGGTCGACATCCCGCACGTCGCCGCTGAGCAGCTCGACGGTGTCGGCTCCATCGCGGGCGATGAGGACGAAGGACGCGGTCGGATCGGCGCGGAGCTCGGCGAGTCGCGAGAGGGTCATGAGTATCTCCTGTGCTGTGCTCCGGCTCGGCGCAACGAAAAGACCGCCCCGGGGGCGGTCTGAATTCGTGGGAACGCGAACACACCGCCTAGAAGGCGGGCCACCAGGTGAAGTTCGCGAGCATGGGGCCGAAACTACCACATCGGCCGCGATGACCCGCGCGGCATGACGTCACCAGATGCTGCCGCCCGGCTCCTTCGTCTCGGCATCGAGGGCGTGATCGACGACCAGGCGCACGGCGCGAGCCAGCTGCTCCTCGCTCAGATGAGGAGAGCCGGACGGTGCGGTCTCCGTCGACCAGGGAAGATGCACGAACCCGGCGACGGCGTCGGGGCGCACCGCCCCCAGCACGGTGTACAACACGTGATTGCAGACGTAGCTGCCGGCGGACAGCGAGGACCGGGCAGGGATGCCCGCCGCGTCGATGACCTGCACCAGATGCTTGACGGGAAGTGTCGAGAACCGCGCTTCGGGACCGCCCGCCTCGCTGGGAACGTCGATCGGCTGGGCGCCGTCGTTGTCGGGGATGCGCGCGTCCATCAGATTCACGCCGATGCGCTCCACCGCGACGTGGGCGCTTCCGCCGGCGAGCCCGGTGCAGATGACGACGTCCGGTGCGTGTCGGGCGATGAGGGCGCGAAGCCGCTGGGCGGATGACTCGAATGCGACAGGAAGAGTCGCGATGACGAGCTCGTGCGGTCCCTTGTAGTCGACCGCCACCGCGTTCACCGCATCCGCCGACGGATTGCGCTCTGCGCCGTCGAACGGTTCGAAGCCGGTGAGGAGGATGACTGCCATGGCTCCAGGGTAGGTGCGTCCGTCCAGCCCACATGCATCCTGGCGGCGTAGTCTTGAGGGGTGCCAGCAGTGAACCTCGGAATGCCGAAGATCCCCGAAGTCCTCGCCCCGCGCCGTAAGTCACGGCAGATCAAGGTGGGCAAGGTTCTCGTGGGCGGCGACGCTCCCGTCAGCGTGCAGTCGATGACCACCACGAAGACGACGGACATCAACGGGACGCTCCAGCAGATCGCCGAGCTCACCGCGTCGGGTTGCGAGATCGTGCGTGTCGCGGTACCGCACCAGGATGACGCCGATGCGCTGAAGATCATCGCGATGAAGAGCCAGATCCCGGTGATCGCTGACATCCACTTCCAGCCGCGCTACATCTACACGGCCATCGATGCCGGGTGCGGTGCGGTGCGAGTGAACCCCGGCAACATCCGCGAGTTCGACGGCAATGTCGGGAAGATCGCGGAGGCCGCCAAGGCCGCCGGTGTCTCCCTGCGAATCGGTGTTAACGCCGGCTCGCTGGACCGCAGGATCCTGGCGAAGTACGGCAAGGCCACCGCTGAGGCACTCGTGGAGAGTGCCGTCTGGGAGGCATCGCTGTTCGAGGAGCACGACTTCCACGACTTCAAGATCTCGGTCAAGCACAACGACCCCATCGTGATGGTGAAGGCGTACCGTCAGCTGGCGGAGCGGGGCGACTGGCCGCTGCACCTCGGAGTGACCGAGGCCGGACCCGCTTTCCAGGGAACGATCAAGAGCGCCACCGCCTTCGGCATCCTCCTCGGCGAGGGGATCGGCGACACGATCCGGGTATCTCTCTCCGCACCGCCGGCGGAAGAGGTCAAGGTCGGCCACCAGATCCTGCAGTCGCTCAACCTCCGCGAGCGCAAGCTCGAGATCGTCTCATGCCCCTCGTGCGGTCGCGCACAGGTCGACGTGTACACGCTCGCCGAGAACGTCACCGAAGGCCTCAAGGACATGACCGTTCCCCTGCGGGTCGCGGTGATGGGCTGCGTCGTCAACGGTCCAGGTGAGGCTCGCGAGGCCGATCTCGGCGTGGCTTCGGGCAACGGCAAGGGCCAGATCTTCGTGAAGGGCGAGGTCATCAAGACCGTGCCGGAGGCGGACATCGTCGCCACTCTCATCGAAGAGGCCAACCGGATCGCCGCCGAGATGGGCCCAGAGGCGCCGCTCGGCACCGCCCAGGTCGTCACGGTCTGAGCGGCGAGGAGCACGAGATGTCGGATTCCACCCTCCCTGTTCCCGTCAGGGCGATGATCGACGCGATCAACGCCGCGGACACGGATGCGTTCGTCGCCGTTTTCACGGCCGACGGGTTCGTCAGCGACTGGGGCACGGTCAAGGCCGGTTCCGACGGGGTCCGCGCATGGGCGGGCAGCGATGCGATCGGTGCCGGCGCGCGTATGACCGTGCTCACGGCCACGACCGAGGGAGACACCACGCGCATCCGCTTCGGCTGGGCGAGTCGGGTCTTCAACGGCGAATCCGACGGCATCTTCGTGGTCGACGGCGACAAGCTCGCCAGCTTCACCATTCCGCCGTCCCACTGACCGATCTGGCCGAGGTCCGCGGGCGTCGAACGCGCCGCCATCTCGAGACCCCGACGTCGTATCCGAGGAGAACCATGTCGACGCCCACCATCGTGACCTTCCCGACAGGGACCGTGACCGGAGACGGGGTCATCGCCCGCGTGGAGCAGACGCCCGAGGGCACGATCGTCGTGGTCGACGAGACGCCCTTCCACCCGGTCGACCACACCTGGCCCGACCAGCCGGGTGACACAGGGAGCATCGCCGTCGGCGACGACACCGTCCGAGTGGTCGAAGCCGTCATGGCCGCGATCTCGGACGAGGGGGAGTTCGCGGTGGGAAGCGCGATCCCCGTCAAGCGCGGTGCTGAGGGCTGGACCTGGCTCGTCGGACACCTGATCGAGGGGGCCGCCCCGGCATCCTTCACGGAGGGCGCTCGAGCCGACCTGACCGTCGACGCCGCTCGTCGTGCCGGACTCAGCCGCGGGCACACCGCATGCCATGTCGCCTCGCTGGCGCTCGATCTGGCCCTCGCCGATCTCTGGCGCAAGGAACCGGGGGAGGACGCTCTCGGCAACCCCGACTTCGAGGGTCGTGCCAACCAGTCCAGCCGCATCCACGAAGATGGCGCTGTCGACGAGTACCGGCTCGGGAAGAGCCTGCGCCGGGCCGGCTTCGATACCGAGACCTTCGCCACGACCCTGTCCGAGCGCGAGCGACGGATCAATGAGCAGCTCGCGGCATGGGTCGCCTCAGGTGCTGTGAGCAGCATCGTGACGGAAGGGCCCACGATCGTCGATCGGCGGCGCTGGCACTGCGATCTCCCGGAAGGAGAGGCCGTGATCCTCTGCGGGGGCACGCACGCGGAGTCGCTCTCGGAGTTCGCCTCCATCGTCGTGAGCCTGGACCTGAGCGATCCTCAGCTGCTGGTCATGACGACCGTGGCGGCTCCCGGGCGCTGACGTCAGCGGACGAACCCCGCCTGCACGCGGCCGCCCGCTCGCCTCAGTTCGTCTTCGACGCGATCGGCGAATGCAGTGAGATCACCGGCGAGCAGCGGAGCGCTCAACCTCTCGGCGCGACTGTCGCTCAGATCACGCAGCCGTCGGGGCAGCCATTTGCCGGTGGCAGTCCACCGACCGGCATCCAGGAGCATCAGCTCTGCGATCCGCTCGAAGAGCAGACCCGCCACGATCTGTCGCTCGAGTGCGTCTGTCGCGTCGCGCAGGTCGTCGAGCAGGTCGGTGATCATGTAACGACGAAAGCGAGACTCCGCGGCCTCGTCGCCGGGGTGCTCAGAGAGCGAACTCGACCTCTCCCGTGCCGATATCGGCACTGATGATGCGAAGCCGGACGACGTCGCCCGGTCGTGCCTCTGAGGGAATCGGCGCGGTCGCCGTGACCACCGGCTCGGTGAGTTGGACGGCAGCGCGCTCTCCGCGCAGCTCGATCACGGTGGCATCGACCGTCGAGCCGATCAGAGGCGTGAGGAGCGCGGCTTCCACGCTGTTGATCGTCGCCGCGTTCAGCCGCGACGCCCGTTGTCCCGACTCCTGCATCAGTGCGGGAAGCTGTGCGAGCGAGGAACGGATCCACGCGGGTATCGGCTCGCCGTTCGACACCGCGAGGCAGAGCGCGAGGACCCAGCGATCGACCAGGCGGCGCAGGGGAGCGGTCGCGTGCGCGTAAGGGGCGCCGATCGCCGCCTGCACGGCATCGTCCGGCGCCTGGCCGTCGAACACCAGATACCCGGCGCCACGGAACAGCGATGACGCGGCTTCCAGCACCGGGAGGGTCAACGGGTCGGTACGGTCCAGGGCCCGGAGATAGTCCCCGTACGCGCCGGAGGTCCACGGGCGGCCGAGAGCTTCGGTCTGGTGTCGGAACGTGTCGAAGGCCGCTCCATCCGGTTCCGGCATCGTCCGCAGGATGCCCACTCCGGCGTCGAGCATCAGCGTGGCAGCGGCCATCCCCGTCATGAGCGAGAGCTGGGCGTTCCATTCCTCGACGGGAAGCGGGCGTCGACGTTCGATCGCGTAGGTGCCGTCGTCTCCGCGCACCACCTCCTCGTCCGGCAGGTTCAGGCTCGCCCCGCCGCGCAGTCGCTCCTGCTCGAGCCGCAGAGCACCGATCTCGGGCAGCAGCGCGGCGGGCCCGTCCTCTCCGCGGTCGAGCGCATCCTGGGTGGTCCCGTAGTCGAGCTGCGCGCGCGAGCGGATCAGGGCGCGTTGCAGACGGAAGTCCGAGACGATGCCCGCGGAGTCGAGCTCGAAGATCCAGACGAGCGCCGGACGGTCGACGTCGGGGAGCAGCGAGGCGCGATCCTCGCTCAACACGCGCGGGTGGAGCGGGATCGTGCCGTCGGCGGCGTACAGGGTCTGTCCTCGCCGGCGCGCCTCGACGTCCACGGCTCCACCGGGGACGACGAACCCCGGGACGTCGGCGATCGCATACCGGACGGTGTACCCCGTTCCGGCGCGCTCGAGGTGGAAGGCCTGGTCGAGGTCTCGGGAGCCCTCCGGATCGAGCGTGGCGAAGGGGATCTCGCGAAGATCGAGCTCCGGGACCACGGCGGTCGCGGCCTCCGCCTCGGCGATGACGTCGTCGGGGAAGTCGAGGGGCGCATCCATCGACTCGCGCAGAGCAGCGAGCGCCGATGCCAATTCGGTCTGCGCGGCGGACGGGGCGACGTGCGATCGGCGCTGAGGCATGGTTCCAGCCTAGGCGCGGGTGCGGGTGAACCGGCCCTGCCGAAGCCATCCCGCGTTAGCGTGGAGTCATGATCACTGCAGCCAAAGCCCAGACCCTCGTCGGACTCTACGACGCACCGGAGATCCTCCGTGTCGTCAACGTGTGGGACGTCGTCTCCGCACGAGCGGTCGCCGCTCTGCCCGAGACGAAGGCGATCGCGACGGCCGGACACGGGATCGCCGCATCGTTCGGCTACGAGGACGGCTCGACGCCTCGCGACATCATGATCGACATGGTGGGTCGCATCGCGGCCGCCGTCCAGGTGCCCGTCACGGCAGACCTCGACGACGGGTACGGGGATGCGGGAGAGACCACCCGCCTCGCGATCGGAGTCGGCGTCGTCGGTGCGAACGTCGAGGATCGCCTCAAGCCGCTCGACGAGTCCGTCGCAGCGGTGGAGGCGATCGTGAAGGCCGCACAGTCGGAGGGCGTCTCCTTCGCTCTCAACGCCCGCACCGATGCGTTCGTCCGCGCCGGTGGTCGCCCCGTGCAGGAGAGCATCGCCGATGCGATCCAGCGTGGTCGCGCCTACCTCGATGCCGGCGCGACGGCGGTCTTCGTCCCCGGCATCCTCGACATGAACGTGACCCGCCAGCTCGTCGAGGGCATCGGCGAGCGCAAGGTGAGCGTCATCGGGATCCCCGGCGCCCTCGCCGCGTCCGAGTACGAGAAGCTCGGCGTCGCACGCATCTCGTACGGCCCGCTTCCGCAGCGGGTGGCTCTGACGGCCCTGCAGGAGCTGGCGGCCGACCTCTACGCGGGTGGCGTCGTCCCGGCGAACCTTCCCGCTCTCAACTGACGCGGTCGAAGACGGGTGACCACGGCTCACTAGACTTGCTCCGTGGTCACTCGTCTTTCGAACTTCTTCCTCCGCACGCTCCGTGAAGACCCTGCAGGCGCAGAGGTCGCCAGCCATCGGCTGCTGATCCGGGCGGGATACATCCGCCCGCAGGCCGCCGGCATCTTCGCGTGGCTGCCACTGGGGCTGCGCGTCAAGTCGAAGATCGAGACGGTCGTCCGGGAGGAGATGGCAGCCGCCGGCGCGCAGGAGGTGCATTTCCCCGCTCTCATGCCGCGTGAGGCCTACGAGGCCACCGGGCGCTGGGACGAGTACGGCGACCTGCTCTTCCGCCTGCAGGACCGCAAGGGCGGCGACTACCTGCTCGCGCCCACGCACGAGGAGGCGTTCACGCTGCTCGTGAAGGACCTCTACTCCTCGTACAAGGACCTGCCCCTCACGATCTTCCAGATCCAGGACAAGTACCGCGATGAGGCACGCCCGCGGGCGGGTCTGCTCCGCGGACGCGAGTTCACGATGAAGGACGCGTACTCGTTCGACTCGTCAGACGAGGGCCTGGACGTCAGCTACCAGGCGCAGCGCGACGCGTACGAGCGCATCTTCCAGCGCCTCGGACTCGAGTACGTCATCGTCCAGGCCGACGCCGGCGCGATGGGCGGCTCCCGGAGCGAGGAGTTCCTGCACCCCACGCCTGTCGGGGAGGACACGTTCGTGCGGAGCGCGGGCGGGTACGCGGCGAACGTCGAGGCCTTCACCACGGCGGTGCCAGAGGCCATCGCTTACGACGCCGAGGCGTCCCCGGTCATCTTCGACTCCCCGGACACGCCGACCATCGACACGCTGGTGGCTCACGCCAACCGCGAACTCGACGGCGAGTACACCGCTGCGGACACGCTCAAGAACGTCGTCCTCGCCCTCACGCATCTCGATGGCACCCGCGAACTGGTCATTGTCGGCATCCCCGGTGACCGCGAGGTCGATGAGAAGCGCGCCGAGGTGGCCTTCGCGCCCGCCGAGGTCGAGACGGCCACCGCGGACGACTTCGAGAACAACCCGCTGCTCGTGAAGGGCTACATCGGTCCGTGGTCGCCGACGGGAGCAGTGCTCGGCGAGGAGTCGGCCACCGGCATCCGTTACCTCGTCGATCCGCGCGTGAGCGAGGGCACGAGCTGGATCACCGGCGCGAACATCGACGAGAAGCACGCGCACTCCGTGGTGGCCGGCCGCGACTTCGCCGCCGACGGCATCGTGGAGATCGCGAACGTGCGTGCAGGCGATCCCGCCCCCGACGGCTCCGGTCCGGTCGAGCTCGCTCGCGGCATGGAGATCGGGCACGTCTTCCAGCTCGGACGCAAGTACGCCGAGGCATTGGGCCTCAAGGTGCTGAACGAGAACGGCAAGCTCGTCACCGTCACGATGGGCTCGTACGGCATTGGCGTGACCCGTATCCTCGCGATCATCGCCGAGCTCAACAACGACGACAAGGGCCTCATCTGGCCGGCGTCCGTCGCGCCGTTCGACGTGCAGGTCGTCGCCGCGGGCCGCGACCAGGTCGCGTTCGAGGTCGCGGAGGGGATCTCCGCTCAGCTCGAAGCCGCGGGGCTCGACGTGCTCTACGACGACCGGCCGAAGGTCTCGCCCGGAGTGAAGTTCGGAGACGCCGAGCTCGTCGGTGTGCCGAAGATCGTCATCGTCGGCCGCGGGGCCGCGGAGGGCCAGGTCGAGCTGTGGGACCGCGCCACCGGGGAGCGCGAGGCCGTCTCCGTCGACGAGGTCGTGCCGCGACTCTCCGCCGCGCACTGACCCCACAGTGAGCCTTCACGGCCGCATCGTCAGCAGACGATGCGGCCGTGGTTCATGGTGTCGTCGTCCGGGGTGTCCCGGGTCACGAGCGACTTCAGCGCACCCGCCGCGAGCGCGAGCCTGCCTTTCGACGGCTCCCAGAACTCGGTGACCTTCGGCGTGACCTTGAGGAGGGCGATGCCCGGGGTGTCGAGGCCGTCCGCGAACCAGATCTCCAGCGACGCGGAGTAGAGCTCCTCCATCTTGGCGCGGTCGTGCACCACTTCTGCGGTGCCGGCGACCGACACGTATCGCATGCCCTTGGCATCGCAGTAGGCGAGGCCCACGTCGCGGTGCTTTCGGGCCTCGTGGACCTTCTCGGTGTCCTCAGCGGTGAAGAACCAGATGTCGCCCGCGTCGTCCATCTGCCTGGTCGACATCGGCCGACTCACGAGGTTGCCGTCGTCGTCGGTCGTGGTGAGCATCGTGATGTCGATGTCCTCCACGAGTTCGGCGATGCGGGCGAGGGCTTCGGGTCCTGTGATCTCTGTCATGACGTCAGCGTGCCGTGCGGAGCGTGCGGGCACACGGGCATTGACAGGGAGCAGCCGCCGTGCTCGACATCGCCGAAGGCAGACGAGTGGACGGCGGGGTTCAGCCGCCGAAGTCGCAGTCGAGGGCAGTGCGGGCGTAGGAGAGGATGTTCGACCGGTACGTCTGCGCTCCCAGCTCGACGCCGATCAGCGGGTAGAGGTCGTACGCGTCCTCGAGAGCGACGATGTTCCGTGCGATCACGGTGAGGTCGGCGGTGGGGCGGAAGGTGCCGAGCGCCGTGCCGATCTCGATCGTCGATCTGTAGAGCGCGACCTGCCGTTCGACGATGGAGCGGTGCAGGGGACGATACTGAGGCTGTTCCCGCAGCAGGGGGATGCTCTCGTACGCCATGCGCAGCTGGTCGCTGATCTCGTCCGGGATCCCGGCCGTGACGAGAGCGACCAGACGCTTCGCCGGGTCGGGCTCGTTCTCGGCGAGTGCGCGTCGCCTCTCGTACATCTCCTCCAGGACACCCTCGACGGTCGCGTACATGAGCTCGTCGAAGGTGGAGAAGTAGTACAGCACGCTCCCCGCGCTGACCGAGGCCTCCGCGGCGACCGCGCGCACGTTCGTGCCGAGGAGACCGCTGCGCCCGGCGACGCGCCTGGTCGCGGAGATGAGCTCCGCCCGTCGGGTGGCGTGCTTGCGCTGCTCGGCCACGTATCCTCCTCGCGCCTGGCGCTACTCGTCGTCGGGAACGAGCGTGGTGAGTTCAGCATAGTGGCGGGGACGACGTCGCTTCAGGACGATCCCGACGACGATGCCGGCCACGAACAGGGCGGGGGTGGGGGCGAGGAGCGCGAGGTTGACGGGCCCCTGGAGGCCGGTGACGAGATCGAAGTTGGTCGCGATGAGGACGAATCCGACGATCAGACCGAGCGCCCCGAGCGCCGGTGCGACCAGTACCCGCCAGATGCTGTGGCCTCGCCGCCCTCTCAGGAAGAAGCCGACCACGGCGATGGCGGCCACGGCTTGGGCGAAGACCAACCCGGCCACGCCGATCGAGTACACAGGGAGCGCGAAGCCGAGGAAGGGATCCGCTCCGCTGATGATCGTCACCGCGATGGCCACGAGCGACACGATCGAGATCACGAGGCTTGCGTGGTGAGGTGCCTGCGTCGTCGGCTGGGTCTGCGCGAGCCACGACGGCAGCAGACGCTCCCGTCCGAGCGAGAAGAGGTACCGGGAGCTGGCGTTGTGGAACGCGAGGAGGCAGGCGAAGAAGCTCGTGACGATCAGCACCCGCATCGTCACGGACGCCCACGCGCCCAGGTACGCGTCGCCGGCGTGGAAGACCATGTCCTGGAAGTCGTCCTGCAGGGCGAGGCGCAGCACGCCCTCGATGCCGAAGGCGACCGTGAGGATCCAGAACGTGAAGGCGTAGAAGACGCCGAGGAACGCGATCGAGATGTATGTCGCGATCGGCACGGTGCGTGCCGGATCCCGCGCCTCCTCGGCGTAGATCGCCGTGCTCTCGAAGCCGAGGTAGGCACCGAACCCGAAGACGAAGAGCGCGCCGCTCCCGGCGGCGAAGAAGACGTTCTCGGGTGCGAAGGAGGCGAACGAGATCGGCTCGGGGCCGCCCGAGGCGAGCACGGCGATCGCGAGGACGAGCAGGATGGCGACCTCGGCCGTGAGCAGGACGCCCAGAACTTTGGCACCGACATCGATCTTGCGGTAGCCGAGCACCCCGACGATGACGAGCGCCAGCAGCGCGTAGACGGTCCAGGGCAGATCGATGCCGAAGAGTGCGGAGAACGTCATCTCCCCGAAGAACCCGACGAAGCCGTAGAAGCAGATGCACAGGGCGGTGTAGGAGAAGATCGTCACGAACACGATGCCGATGCCGACGGGTTTGCCGAGTCCTCGAGCGCCGTAGACGTAGAAGGCGCCGGTGTTGCGCACATACCTCGACATGGCGGTGAAACCGAAGGCGAACAGCATCAGCACGACACCGCTGGCGAGCATCGCGCCCGGGCCGCCGATGCCGGCGAGACGGAAGTCCGTGGCTGCAGCGCTGGCGACGACCGTGAGGGGAGCTGCGGCGGAGACCACGAAGAAGACGATCGCCCAGACTCCGAGGCGCCGCTGGGCGAGCGTCGTGGTCGTGGTCGTGGGGACGGAGGGATTCGGCTGAGACATCTGCGGCTCCGGAATCTGCTGTCGGGAGGGTGCGTATCGGACGGTGCGAGCTCTTGAACAGTGATTCAAAGGGCACAGCCGGGTTAAGTCAAGCAAAACATGCGTTGGATGACATACTCTCTGAACATACGTTCAGGTCAGAGTGGAGTACATGGTGGTTTCCTCATCGGCGTCGGAGTCGTCACGCAGGCGTATCAGGGCAAGGGATCTGGGGGTCCCGTTCGCGGGACGCAGCGGCACCCACGGCGCGATCACCGACGTCCCCGGTGTGGCCGTCGGATATCGCACAATGATCGCGGGGGAGGGAGCGCACGCCGTCCGCACCGGGGTCACCGCCGTCCTGCCCCGGGGCCGCGAGGGAGTGGGCGTGCCCTGTGCTGCGGCCGTCCACGCCTTCAACGGGAACGGCGAGCTCACCGGCCGCGCATGGATCGACGAGTCCGGATCGCTGTCCATGCCGATCGGGATCACCAGCTCGCATGCGGTCGGAGCCGTGCACAGCGGTATCGACTCCTGGGTGGCGCAGATCGCCCCGCACGTCGCCGCCCAGTGGATGCTGCCCGTCGTCGGGGAGACCTGGGACGGATACCTCAACGACATCAACGGCGGTCACGTCACGCCGGCGGACGCGTGGTCGGCCCTGGAGGTGGCCAGCACCGCCGCACCGGCGGAGGGGAACGTCGGCGGAGGGACGGGGATGAACTGCTACGGCTTCAAGGGAGGCACCGGCACGGCATCCAGAACGGTGGCGTACGGCGGTGCCGAGTACACCGTCGGAGTCCTCATCCAGGCGAACTTCGGTGCGCGCGACGAGCTTCGGCTCGGCAGCATCGACCTGGGCGCACGATCGTCGGCGCCGAACCCGATGGGCGACGACGGCTGGTTCGCTCGGGAGCGGCGCCAACATGCCCCGGGAGGAGCCGGATCCGCGATCGTGGTCATCGCCACTGACGCCCCCTTCCTTCCCGGTCAGTGCGCGGCACTGGCTCGTCGGGGAGCCCTGGGTCTCGGCCGCAGCGGCACCGCGGGCAGTCACTTCTCGGGCGACATCGTCCTCGCGTTCTCCACCGCGAACGAGGGTGCGCTCACGTCGCAGTTCCCGGAGGGGAGCGACGAGGTCTACGAGACCATGCGCCTGATCCCGTGGGGGCGGATCGATCCCTTCCTGACGGCAGCGGTGCAGGCCGTCGACGAGGCCGTGTGGAACGCACTCGTCGCAGCGCAGGACATGACAGGACGCGACGGGCACAGGAGCCTCGCGCTCCCGCACGACGAGATCCGGGCGGCCGTCGACGAGTCCCGCGGAGTCTGAGCGACGGCGTGGCAGGAGGCCACGGTCGCCCCGGAGCATGACACCCTGGAGGCATGATCGACGAACCCCTCCCTGAAGCGCTCAGCGCCGAGATCAACGCCGTCCTCGACGATGCGGGAGTGCACACCGACCGCAGGCTCGTGATGCGGATGCTGCGCACCGCGATCCTTCTGGGGGAGGACGGCGCCGACCGCCTCGATCTGAAGATCGCCTCGGCAGCGCTCGCCGAGATGCGGGATGCGTTCCGTCTCTTCGCTCCGTTCCGCGGCGTCCCCAAGGTCACGGTCTTCGGCTCGGCGCGAACCAGGCAGGACGATCCGCTGTATCTGACGGCGCGCGACGTCGCCTCGGCCCTCGCGGGGGATGGGTGGATGGTCGTCACGGGGGCGGGGCCCGGCATCATGCAGGCGGCTTCCGAGGGAGCGGGTCCTGCCCTCTCGCTGGGCGTCTCGATCAGGCTCCCGTTCGAGGAGAAGCCCAACGGCTTCGTGGCCGGCCAGGACCACGTGGTCGCGATGAAGTACTTCTTCACCCGCAAGCTCATGCTCATCAAGGAATCGCTCGGGTTCATCTGCCTGCCGGGTGGGTTCGGCACCCTCGACGAGATGTTCGAGCTGCTCACCCTGCAGCAGACCGGCAAGGCGGAACCGGCGCCGATCGTTCTCCTCGACGAGCCGGGTGGCACGTTCTGGCAGGGGCTTCGCAGCTTCATCGACGACCATCTCGCCCCGACCGGGGTCATCTCGGAGGGCGACTTCGATCGCGTCGTGATCACGGATTCGGTCGATGCGGCCAGGGCGGAGATCACGGGCTTCTGGCACAACTACGACTCATTGCGCTGGGTGGGCGATGCGCTGGTGCTGCGGCTCAAGGCGGAGCCGACGGACGAGGAGATCGATCGGCTCAACGAGGAGTTCGGCTCGATGCTGTCATCGGGGAGGATCGAGCGGACGGGCCCGCGTCAGCCGGAGGTCGCCGACGCCGACAACCTCGACCTCCCGCGCCTGATCCTGCACCTGGATCAGCGGCAGGTGGGCAATCTGTTCCGACTGATCGGCGCGATCAACGCCCTACCGTCTGCTCCCGCGCGGTGATGCGGGCGGCGAAGTCGGCGAGATCGACCGGGCGATCGAGGATGCGCTCCGCAGCGCGGTGGCCGGAGTAGAACGCCGCCCCGACCGTGGCCGGCTCATCGCCCCAGGTGGCTTCGCCGGCGAAGTGCAGCACCCCGTCGACGGGGCCCGCCAGAGCATCGTGATCGTGGTGCGTCGATCCCAGGGCGAGGTGGGAGTACGAGCCGTTCGAGAACTCGTCCTCGCCCCAACGCGTGACCCAGTGCGCGAGCGGTTCACCGACGGCGTCTCCGTAGAGGACGTGGAGAGCGCTGACCGCGTCGGCGACGATCTCGGCATCAGCGAGGTCCTGCATCCGACGACCGAAAGGGCCGGCGGCGAAGGTGAGGAGCGTGGGGATCCCGCTCACTGCCGACACGTCGTACCAGGAGTGCCAGTGCTCGCCGGCGTCGCCGAGTGCGCGGATCACGTACGTCTCCTCGTCCCAGAAGCGCTCGGGGAACTGGACGAACACCTTGTTGAACACGCCCATCCCGAGGCGGGAGATAGGGCCGGAGACCGCTTCGGGGAGCTCGGGATCGAACGAGATCGTTCCCGCCTTGAGGACCCCGAGCGGCACGGTGACGATGACGCGGTCCGCGCGGTACTCGGTATCACCGGCGCGCACGACGACGCCCGCTGCGGAACGGCTCACGCGGGTCACGACCGTCTCCAGGCGCACATCGAGGCCGTCTGCGATGCGGCGGGGGAGCTCGTCGTAACCGCGGGGGAAGATGACCTCGTCGCCCTCGATCGCATCCTCATCGAGGCCATGGGCATCGAGATCGCCGATCCAGGCGCCGCACTGCTCCTCGACGCGATGGCGGAAGAACTCGCGGATGTCGTCGATGCGATCAGGGGAGAGCCCCGACCTGTCCAGAGCGCGCTCCGTGACGTCCAGGTACGTGTCGCCGGAGGAGGATGCGGCGATCTCCTCCACGAGCAGGCGGTCGGCCAGGTCGACGTCGCTGACCCACTGCGCGGTCGCGGCTTCGTCCAGACGGCGGCCCTCGCCGTCGTAGTTCTCGATCGGGCGACCTCCCACCTGGAAGCTGCCCACCGTGTACTCGATCGCCGGGATGCGCAGCGCATGCACGAGGTCCCACAGCGGGGAGTTCTCGATGCCGTGGATCCATGAGGCGCCGAGATCGACCGGGAATCCGGCGCTGCGGTCGGTGTGCATGCGGCCTCCGATGCGGTCGCGCCCCTCGAGGACCACGACGCGCTGACCGGCGTCGGCGAGCATCCGGGCGCTCGTGAGCCCCGACATGCCTGCGCCGATCACCACCGTGTCGAATGTGCTCACGTGCTCCTCCTCGAGCGGCTCCGGGATTCCGCCACCGCCGCCGCCGTGCGGGAGCCGGTGGGCACAGGGTATCGTGGTACGGATGTCGCGCGTGCGAACAGGCGCGACGAGAGCTGAATAGAGAGGCCGTCATGGACATCGAACTGAGTCTGCTGCGAGGGATCGAGAAGGAGAAGGCGATTCCCTTCGATGAGCTCGTCGCCATCATCGAGCAGGCGATCCTGACCGCGTACTCCAAGCACGTCGCAGCCGACGGCGTCACGCCCGAGGGTGTCCGCGTCGACCTCGACCGCAAGACCGGCCATGTCGCCGTCCTGCAGGTCGTCAAGGACGAAGAGGGCGCGATCATCGGCGAAGAGGACGCGACGCCGGATGACTTCGGCCGCATCGCCGCCTTCGCCGCCAAGCAGGTCATCAGCCAGCGTCTCCGTGACATCGCGGACGACGTCGTGCTCGGCGACTTCAAGGACAAGGAAGGCGACATCGTCGCCGGCGTGATCCAGCAGGGCCCGAATCCCCGCATGATCCACGTCGACCTCGGTTCCGTCGAGGCGATCCTTCCCCCTGAGGAGCAGGTGCCAGGCGAGGAGTACACGCACGGCTCGCGCCTGCGCGTCTACGTCACGAGTGTGGCCAAGGGGCTCAAGGGCCCGCAGATCACCGTCTCGCGTACGCACCCTGGGCTCGTCCGCAAGCTCTTCGCCCTGGAGGTGCCGGAGATCGCGGCCGGTCTGGTCGAGATCGTGGCGCTGGCCCGGGAGGCCGGACACCGCACGAAGATCGCGGTGAAGGCGAACGACCCCTCCATCAATGCCAAGGGCGCCTGCATCGGTGAGCTGGGTCGTCGTGTGCGCGCGGTGACCGAGGAGCTCGCCGGCGAGAAGATCGACATCGTCGACTACGACGCGGACCTCCCGACCTTCGTGGCGCACGCGCTTTCACCCGCCAAGGTCACGAGCTCTTTCGTGCTCGATGCCGGCACCAAGGCCGTCCGCGCGCTGGTGCCCGACTACCAGCTGTCGCTCGCGATCGGCAAGGAGGGCCAGAATGCCCGCCTGGCCGCCAAGCTCACGGGGGCGAAGATCGACATCCAGCCGGACAGCGTCCTCGACTGACCGGCTTCGGCCTTCCGCCGCGCCCGGGAACGGGCGAGGCGGGGTGAAACGCAGGTGTAAGATGGAACCCGTACGAACGTGCGTCGGTTGTCGCACGCGTGCTCCCCGCTCCGCCCTTCTCCGGGTGGTTGCCCAGAACGACACCCTCATCCCCGATGAGCGTGCTGTCCTGCCGGGGCGCGGCGCGTGGGTGCATCCGACACCCGAATGCATGGAGGCCGCTCTGCGGCGACGAGCCTTCGGACGAGCACTGCGTGTGAACACTCAGCTGGACACACGGACCTTCGAACAGCACCCACCAAGAAACAAAGGCTGAACAGCTATGGAAACAAAGTGAACGGCTCGAAATGAGACCCGTCCGCGACTAGTGGTCTGCCCTGTCTGGGTGGACCGACTCAGACAGGAGAATTGTGGCTGGTAAACCACGCGTACATGAGATCGCCGCCGAACTCGGCGTCGACAGCAAGATCGCACTTGCAAAGCTCAAGGAACTCGGCGAGTTCGTGAAGAGCCCCTCTTCGACCATCGAACCGCCGGTGGCGCGCAAGCTGCGCGCGGCGATCGAGGCCGACAGCTCGCTCAAGAGCGCAGCCCCTGCTGCTCCGGCCGCGAAGCCGGCAGCGTCTGCGGCGAAGCCCGGTGCGGGTTCCGGCGCCAAGCCGGGCCCGAAGCCCGGCCCCAAGCCCGGTCCCAAGCCCGCCCCGGAGGCTCCGGCCCCCGCTGCTCCGGCACCCGCGGACCCGACTCCTGCACCTGCAGCAGCGGCCCCCGCGCCTGCAGCTCCGGAGGCGGCCGCACCCGCCGAGAGCAGTGCACCGACTCCGGGCGCTCCGCGTCCGGGTAACAACCCCTTCTCGTCCGCGCAGGGCATGGGCCAGCGTCCCGCCGGTCCCCGTCCCGGCAACAACCCCTTCGCCTCGGCGCAGGGCATGGGCCAGCGTCCGACTCCGGGCAACATCCCGCGTCCTCAGGCGCCTCGTCCCGGTGCACCCCGTCCGGGTGCGCCTCGGCCCGGCTCGCCTCGTCCTGGTGCACCCCGCGGTGGCCAGGGTGGTCGTCCCGGTGCTCCGTTCCAGCAGCGTCCCGGAGGCCCCGGTCGTCCCGGCGGCGCCGGTGGACCCGGTGGAGCAGGCGGCCCCGGTGCACGTCCCGGCGGCGGTTTCGCCGGTCGTCCCGGTGGTGGCGGCGGTCGCGGCCGTGGACCCGGCGGTGGCACGGCAGGTGCCTTCGGTAAGGGCGGCGGCAAGAGCAAGCAGCGCAAGTCGCGGCGGGCGAAGCGGCAAGAGTTCGAGATGCGGAGTGCTCCGGTTGTCGGTGGCGTCAACGTCACCCGCGGCAACGGAGAGATCATCCGCATGCGTCGCGGCGCATCGATCGCGGACTTCGCGGACAAGATCGAGACGCTGACCGGCTACACGGTGCAGCCCGGAACCCTCGTGACGATCCTCTTCAACCTCGGCGAGATGGCCACGGCCACCGAGTCGCTGGACGAGGCGACGTTCGAGGTGCTGGGCGAGGAGCTCGGTTACAAGATCCAGATGGTCTCGCCCGAGGACGAGGACAAGGAGCTCCTCGAGGGCTTCGGTCTCGACCTCGAGGCCGAGCTGGAGGCGGAGAGCGAGGAAGACCTCGAGATCCGTCCTCCCGTCGTCACCGTCATGGGTCACGTCGACCACGGTAAGACGCGACTGCTCGACGCAATCCGTCAGACCAACGTCATCGAGGGAGAAGCCGGCGGCATCACCCAGCACATCGGTGCCTACCAGGTCTGGACCGAGCACGAAGGCATCGAGCGAGCCATCACGTTCATCGACACCCCGGGTCACGAGGCGTTCACCGCCATGCGTGCCCGTGGTGCGCAGGTCACCGACCTCGCGATCCTCGTGGTCGCAGCCGACGACGGCATCATGCCGCAGACGGTCGAGGCGCTGAACCACGCACAGGCGGCGAACGTGCCGATCGTGGTCGCGGTGAACAAGGTCGACAAGCCCGACGCCAACCCCTCGAAGGTGCGTCAGCAGCTGACCGAGTATGGTCTCGTCGCCGAGGAGTTCGGTGGCGACGTCATGTTCGTCGACGTCTCCGCTCGGGCGAACACGGGTATCCAGGATCTCCTGGATGCCGTGCTGCTCACGGCGGATGCCGGCCTCGACCTGACCGCGAACCCGAACAAGGCCGCTCGCGGTGTCGCCATCGAGGCGAAGCTCGACAAGGGTCGCGGTTCGGTCGCCACGGTGCTCATCCAGTCCGGAACGCTCCGGGTCGGCGACGCGATCGTCGCGGGTACGGCCTACGGCCGTGTGCGTGCGATGGCCGACGAGAACGGCGAGCAGGTCCTCGAGGCCTACCCGTCGCGTCCGGTCCAGGTGCAGGGTCTGAACTCCGTACCGCGCGCCGGCGACGTCTTCATCGTCACCGAGGAAGACCGCATGGCCCGTCAGATCGCTGAGAAGCGTGAAGCGGTCGAGCGCAACGCCCAGCTGGCCAAGGCCCGCAAGCGCATCTCGCTCGAGGACTTCACCCGTGCTCTCGAAGAGGGCAAGGTCGAATCTCTCAACCTCATCATCAAGGGTGACGTCTCCGGTGCCGTCGAGGCACTCGAGGAGTCGCTGCTCAAGATCGAGGTCGACGACTCGGTGCAGCTGCGCATCATCCACCGCGGTGTCGGCGCGATCACCGAGTCCGACGTGAACCTGGCGACGATCGACAACGCGATCATCGTGGGCTTCAACGTCCGCCCGGACACGAAGGCGCGCGAGCGCGCCGCTCGTGAAGGCGTGGACATCCGCTTCTACTCCGTCATCTACAACGCGATCGACGAGATCGAGAGCTCGCTCAAGGGCATGCTCAAGCCGGAGTACGAAGAGGTCCAGTCGGGTGTCGCCGAGATCCGCGAGGTGTTCCGCTCCTCGAAGTTCGGCAACATCGCCGGTGTCATCGTGCGATCGGGAACGATCACCCGCAACGCCAAGGCTCGCGTCATCCGCGACGGCGTCGTCATCGCCGATGGTCTCGCCATCGAGTCGCTGCGTCGCTTCAAGGACGATGTCACCGAGGTCCGTACGGACTACGAGGCCGGTATCGGACTCGGGAAGTACAACGACATCCAGATCGGTGACGAGATCGAGACGACCGAGCTCATCGAGAAGCCTCGCGGCTGATCTATTCGAAACACTCTCGGGCGTTCCCCGTCTCCC
>NZ_LSJW01000154.1:0-673 GCF_001557335.1 Microbacterium sp. CCH5-D1 | reverse complement strand
GTCAGGGGCGCCGCCCCCGCCGGCAGCGGGCCGGGAGGAGGACGAAATGGGCCGGCTGCCATCGACGGGCGAGCGGCGTGCGGCGAGCGCTCCGCCAGGCTGCGTGTGGGTGCCCGTCCTGCCGGGGGTCGACCTGATGGTGCGATCCCCGCGGGTCTGGTGGTCTGTGGTTGCCCGGATGTTAGGTTGTGTATCTGACATACACAACACTAGTGCATGTCAGGAGGATGCTGCAACCCCTGTGGTCGGGTTTCAGGTGCGCAGCTGCGCGCGGGTGTGAGGAGCGGGGCTGTGCAGGATGTGGGTGAGCGTGCGCGCGGTGCGCGCCCACTTGCGGATGCCGAGCACGGGGATGAGCAGCAGCGGGATGCCGGCGGCCGCGGCGGGCCAGGACAGCAGCCCGAACGCGCCGATGAGGACGATGCCGCCGAGGATGTGCCAGGCGATCATCGCGGCCGCGTGGCGGCGAGCTCGAGCGGCTCGGCGCAGGATGTCGCCGTGGGAGGCGATCGGGGCGCTGCGGATGCGTCGTCGCCACAGCAGCAGCGCGAGCAGCGCAGCGAGCCACAGCAGCAGCAGCAGCAGCGCGGGCGTCGCGAGGGCGAGCGGGTCAAGGTTGTGCGGGGTTCCCATGGGGTGTCCTCTCCGGGGCTGCGGTGCGGGGGCCGGCGGG
>NZ_LSJW01000153.1:0-540 GCF_001557335.1 Microbacterium sp. CCH5-D1 | reverse complement strand
GAACACCCGAGAGCTCGGCGAATGCGAGCAGCCATTCCATTCCCGAGCGGTTGGCATCCACGTAGGCGCGCACGAGCTCTGCCGGATGGTGTCGACGGATCGTCGCGAGCTGCGCGCCCTGCAGCAGGGACAGCTTTCCGGTGTTCGCACCGCTGGCGAGCTCGGCGATCCCGCCGGCGTCGATCACCGCCACGTCGAGGCCCGCTCTGGTGAGCATGACCGCCGTCGAGAGCCCGGTGAGCCCCGCGCCCACGATCACGACGTCATGGCGCGCGCCGGACTCGAGAGGTGTTCCGGTCGGCAGGGTCCGGTCGAACTTCCACAGGGGATTCATGCGCTCAGTCAACGCGGCGCGCATCCCGGTATCCACCGCCTTGACATCCGGACGGTCCGCTGTCAGGCGGCGACTACAGTGGCGGACGTGAACCTTTGCCGCATCCTCCTGGTCGCCGCCGGCGGCACGGCGGGAACTGCGGCACGGCTCGGGCTGGGGCTCATGCTGCCGGATGTCGGGGGCTTCCCCGTGGCCGTGCTGGTCGC
>NZ_LSJW01000152.1:0-1981 GCF_001557335.1 Microbacterium sp. CCH5-D1 | reverse complement strand
CGTCCGGACAGTCCCGGTGAACTGCGGTGGCTCTGTCTTCGCGCGGGTGGGGAGGCGCTTCCACACCTTCCCGACGACAGCTCGCGGCTGCCGGAGCGTCCCATGCCGTGGTCCGTGGAGTGACTGCGGCGGACCGCGCTCAGCGCACGTCGAGCAGCTCGTCCTCCACGTCGGCGTCATGGTCCTTGCGGCGGCTGACCTTGACCGGAGACGGCACGCCTTCGACCTCTTCGCGGTGTTTCACGATCTCCGTCCGGATGATGTAGCCGATGAAGATGAAGCCCATCAGCGCGAACAGGATCCACTGGATCGCGTAAGACAGGTGCGGGCCGGGGTCGTCGGTGGGGGAGTCGAATCCCCCGAGGGTGCCTTCGCCCGCGGGGCTTTCGCTGATGACGCGGCCGTAGGCGCCGGTGATCACATCGCCGTCGACGAGCTTCGCGATGGCCGGGAGATTGATGGTCGGCACCTGCCCTTCGGGGGCGCCACGGCCCGAAGCAGGAAGCTGCTCGCCCGGGCGCAGACGCACGGTGACTTCGGCTTCGCCCTCGGGCGGCGCAGGCACGGAATCCGGAGCGTCGCCGTCGCCCGGAGGTACCCAGCCCCGATCGACGATGAAAACGCGGCCGTCGGCGTCGCGGAACGGCACCAGCACCTCGAAGGCGCTGGTTCCTCCGTGCGGGCGGTTTCTCACCAGCAGCTGTTCGTCGGCCAGATACTCGCCCTGCAGGGTCACCGGGCGCCACTCATCCGAGGGGTCGAGCGCGCCGTCCTCCCCGACGAGGTCTGCCAGGGGGACAGGCTCGGCGTCGTAGTTCTGCTCGACGAGCTCGATCTGGGCGGCTCTCGTCTCGTTCCGCTCGAACTGCCAGTTCGACAGGAAGACGCATGCGATCGCGAATCCGATGGCGATCAGCACGTAGACGCCCCACCGGAGCAGTCGCTGACTCATGCGGGAGCCCCGTCACGAACGGTCACCGGGAAGTCCCGCGCCGCGAGGTAGTCGCGGAGGTAGTCCACGTGCTCGTCGCAGGCGAGCCAGATCTTCTCCCGGTCGGCGGCGTGGATGCGGGGGTTGCGCCATACGACCTGTCTGGTCGCCGCGCTCCGGCAGCCGGCGCGCGAGCATTCGAGCTCTGTCATCGGTCCTTCGGGCCTTCGTGGATCGTGAACACCTGCGGGCCGGTCGTCTCATTCGCGATCGGAGCGGGCCCGGGAGCCTCCAGCTCCTGTCGCGGCGACTCGGCTGTCATCTCGGTGCTGTCGCTGCCCGCGTTGGCGAACACCACGGCGATGTACGGGAGCACGGCCGCGCTGATCCCGAAGACCCAGGTGTACCATCCGTACGGCTGCACCAGCACCATCAGGGCAAAGCAGGCTATGCGGATGGACATCGTGAGCACGTAACGACGCACACGGTGGTCACCCTCATCCTGCGGAGACTGCGGCAGGGAGGTGACGGCCGGGATTTGACGCGCGTTCTTCACGATGCCTCAAGCCTACGCCGGTGCGGACCTCCCGGCGTGCCGCTTCTGCCGCGGATCAGCGCGAGAAGATGAACGGCAGGCTGAACGCTCCGACGAACAGGAAGCTGATGATGATGCTGATGAGCGTGAAGGCGCCGATGGCGATCATCGCATAGCCGAGGATCAGGCCCGCGATGGCCATTCCTCGTCCTCCGACGCTCGGATCGCTCTTGGTCTGCTTGAGCGCCATGTGACCGGTGATGACCGCGGCGATGGAGGCGAGGATCGGGAGGATCGCCCAGATGAGGACGACACCGGCGATGCCGCACACCAGGGAGGTGACGGCGAGTCCGCTCGTGGGACGCGGTGGAGCAAGCGGGTACGTCGGTGTCCCATAGGCTCCGTAAGGGGTCGCGGTCCCGTGATTCGGCTGCACCGGCCATACCTGCGGGGCCGGGGCGGCATACGCAGCAGTGGACCCGGGGTACGCCTGGCCGGGCTGAGGGGGCTGGACG
>NZ_LSJW01000151.1:0-495 GCF_001557335.1 Microbacterium sp. CCH5-D1 | reverse complement strand
GGTCTGGGTCGGCGTGTTGCTCGGCGAACCCGTGGGATCGGCATCGCCGCCCTGGTTCGCCAGCATCGCCCACAACGTGCCGCCGAGCACGATCACCAGCAGAGCGATCAGAGCGATCAGCGGCCAGGTCCAGGGGCTGCGCTTCTTCTTCTCCTTCTCCTCCTCGGCTGCAGCCTCGGTGGGAAGCTGAGCCGTGGTGGGAAGGATGCGCGTGGTGCCGTCGTCTCCCGATGCCGTCAGGATCCGTGTCGCGTCGTCTCCGCCGGCGATGCCGCCGGTCGCGATCGCGGGCACGGCGATGGCCGCGGAGTTGAGGTCGCCTCGGCGAAGAGCCTGAGCCGCGCGCGCCACCGTCGCAGAAGACGAGGGGCGATCGCTGGGCTTCTTGGCGATCATCGCCATGATGAGGTTCTGGACGGGGATCGGCACGGTCGGGGGCAGCGGCGGGGGCTGCTCGTTGATCTGCGCCATGGCGATGGCCACCTGCGACTCACC
>NZ_LSJW01000150.1:0-5445 GCF_001557335.1 Microbacterium sp. CCH5-D1 | reverse complement strand
GGCAACGGCCGCGGCGGCGAGCTCGCGACCACGCTGACCGTGCCCGCCGGCGGAACCGCGCGCACCGGCTTCGTGCAGGCGATCGGCCTCGACGAGTCCGACGCGAAGGCCACCTGGGCTGACGTCGCCGGTGACATCCCCGGTGCCGTCGCCTCAGCCGAAGAGTTCTGGAACCGACAGCTCCGCGCCGCGTTCGACCCGAGCGACACCGAGTTCTCCGGCGCACTGCCCGTGCTCGACACCGCCTCCGCACCCCTGCGCCGCCTGTACTGGTGGGCGGCGCTGGGCGTGATCTGGTTCCGCCGCGACTTCGCCGGCAATGTGCTCGGGCGGTCGTACGACACGCTCATGCCCAACTACTGGGGCACCACCACGTTCATCTGGGACTACAGCCTCAGCTCGGTGAGCCACGCCCTGCTCGACCCCGACGAGATGCGGACCCAGGTGCGGCACTGGATCTCCCTCGACATCCACTCGCACTTCGGCACGTCGTCCCTCACCGGAGGCCCGGTCGGCCGCTGGTACTCCGTGAACGACTACGCCATGACCCGGCTCGTGCACGACTACGTACGTTTCACGGGTGACGTCGCGTTCCTCGACGAGATCGTCGGCGACCAGACCGTGGCCGCGTCGGTGCGGCAGTGGGCGACCGCCTGGAAGGAGCTGCGCCGCGATACACCCCTGGCCGACTACGGCGAGATCGACAATCTGCTGGAGTGCGTGAGCTCGTACACGCACGAGGTGGCGAGCCTCAACGCCGCGAACGTGTGGAGCATGCGCACCGCCGCCGACCTGGCCGACCTGCGGGGCGACGAGACCGCGGCGAGCGCGCTGCGCACCGAGGCCGAGGCGCTGCTCCCGGCCGTGATCGCGCGCTATCGTCCCGGCACCGGTGTCTTCACGGCAGGACAGCCCGACGGCACGCAGCTTCCCGTGCGGCACTGCTACGACTTCAGCGTGGTCGGCACCACGATCGCCGAGGATCTCGCCCCGGGAATCCGCGACGAGATGGTCGGCTTCTTCCAGCGCGAGCTGCAGACCGACAACTGGATGCGCGCACTCTCACCCTGGGATCCCGACGCCAGCTACAGCCCACGGCCCGACCACCAGTGGAACGGCGCCTACCCTGCCTGGCCCGCCGACGCCGGACGTGCGCTCTCCGCACTCGGAGCCCCCGAAGTGCTGACCGGCTGGATCGAAGGGCTCTCCCGTACTGCGAACCAGGGGCCGATGGGGCAGGCGCACTTCGTGGAGGAGGCCGTGCCCGGCATCAACGGCGGAGCCCGCAAAGCGCCCCCGCAGCTGCCGTACATCATCGACTGGTCGTGTTCCTCGTCCGGGGCCTGGATCGAGCTCGTGATCGAAGCCCTGTTCGGTGTCTCGGTCGCCGCCGGCGGCACTGTGCGGGCGGCCGGATGCGTCGCCGCCCTCGACCCGGGCGCGACCCTGCGCGGCCTGCGCGTCGGCACCCGCACCTACGACATCGACGCCTCCGGAGGAATCACCCCCGCCCCAGGCCGCTGACCTGCACGACCCGAGCATCAACCGAACACGAGAGCACCACCCGAACACGAAGGAGTGATCGATATGAGAAGACGCACCATCGCGGCGACCCTCGCCGCGGCATCCCTCTGCGCCGGCGCGCTGTTCGCCGCCCCGGCCACCGCAGCAGTCGCGACCGGAGGGAACCACGGCGGCGGAGGACACGGACCCGGCCAGTGCTCGCTGGTCGACAAGACGCTCACCGCCACGGCGAACGTGGATCAGGGCCTGACCGAGCAGTTCACCGCCTACGGGAACACCGGCGGCGCGTGGACCGGCGGCGACAGCACGTTCTCCCTGCCGCTCGGGAAGGGGAAGACCGGATGGTTCTTCTCCGACACGTTCCTCGGCACCGTGAACGCCGACGGCTCACGGCCCACCGACTCCCCGTTCGTGAACAACTCCGTCGTGGTGCAGGACCGCCGCGGCGGGTTGACGACCATCACGGGAGGCACCCCGGAGGAGCCTGCCGCCATCATCCCGCCCGAGCCCGACGGCAAGTGGTACTGGATCGGCGACCCCACGCCCGGACGCGACGGCACGGTGCAGGTGCCGCTGCTGCAGTTCGGGCGCACGGGCAGCGGCCAGTGGGACTTCGCATGGACCGCGAACCGCCTTGCCACCCTCGACGGCCAGACCCTGCAACTGGAGTCCATCACCGACCTGCCTTCGGCGACCGGGATCAACTGGGGTTCGTGGACGCTGGAGGAACGCGGCACCACGTACATCTACGGCATCGCGGATCCGGGTGGAGTGCGCTCGGCCTACGTCGCCCGCGCGCAGGACCGCGACGGCGTGAAGGGCGCGTGGACGTACTGGAACGGCACCGGATGGTCGGCCGCCGAGACCGATGCCATCCCCGTCGTGCCGTACGTCGCGAACGAGTTCAGCGTCGCCCCCTTCCGCGACGGCTATCTGCTCGTCACGCAGGACACGTCGGAACTGTTCAGCACCCGCATCGTCGCCCGCACCTCGTGCTCGCCCACCGGCCCGTTCACCGATCCGGTCGAGCTGTACCGCACACCGGAGACCGGGACGCTGGGCAGCTACGGCGACCCCGACGTGTTCACCTACAACGCGCACGAGCACCCGCAGCTGCGCCAGGGCAACCGCATCCTCGTCTCCTACAACGTCAACACCTTCGACAACGTGGGCGACGTGTACGACGACGCCTCGATCTACCGTCCGCGGTTCATCGACGTGCAGCTGAAGGCCACCGGGTGACCGACGACCGCGCGGCACTCCGGGGGCTCCTCGCCTCCGGAGCGCCGCTCACCTGGGTGTGCACGGGCGACTCCATCACGCACGGGCTCATCCACACCCGCGGAGCCCGCAACTACGTCGACCACCTGCACGAGCTGATCCGCGGCGACCTGGGTCGGGTGCACGACACGGTGATCAACACCGCGATCACGGGGTGGCGCGCCGACCTGATCCTGGGGGACTTCGAGGGTCGCGTCGCGCACTGGCGGCCCGATGTGGTGACGCTGCTGATCGGCACGAACGACTGCACCACTCAGTGGCTGGATCCGGTGATCGAGGTGTCCGCGTTCGCCGATTCGGTCGCGGAGTTCGTGCGACAGGTGCGAGAGCTCGGCGCGGTGCCGGTGCTGCAGACGCCGCCGCCCGCCGACCTGTCCCATGCTCCCGACCGCGCGCGTCTCGGCGAGTTCGCGCAGGCGATCCGCGACGTGGCCACCGCCGAGGAAGCGATCCTCGTCGACCAGCACGAGGCGTTCGCCGTGTTCTCCGCGGGCACGGGGCCGGGCAACGAGGGCACACCGTGGGGGTTGCTCGACGACGCATTCCACCCGAGCGCCTCAGGTCATGCCCTGCTCGTTCTCGGCCTGGCCGGGGCGCTCGGGCTGGACGCCGAGGGGTCCCGGGTGGTCACGGACCTGCAGGCGCGGGTGGCCGTGGCACGGCATCCGCACTGGCCGCCGGTCTGACCGGCGTCCTGGGGCGACACGTCTGTCGGAGGATCGGACGGATGCAGGATCACTCGCAGTGATTCCTCCTGCATCCGTCCGATCCTCATGCATCCGGTCGGGAAGAACGGGCCATCGGGCTCAGGCCGCGACGTCGAGCACCCAGGTCACGCCGAAACGGTCGGTGAGCATGCCGAAACCGGCCGACCACGCCGATGCTGCCAGTGACTCGATCACGGTCGCGCCCTCGACGAGCCCGTTCCAGTAGCGCTGGAGCTCATCGAGCGAATCGGCGCGCAGCGACTGAAAGAACGTGCGGTCGGTGAGGGTCGCTCCGTTCTCCCGGTGCGTGCTGCCCGCGGTCGCCGCCGGGTTCGAGTCGTCCTCACCAGGGATGTCGTACGCCATCAGGCGCACGACACCGTCCAACTGGCCGAACACGATCTTGTCGAAGCCCGGAACGCCCTCGGGCATGCCGAACTGTCCATAGGTCGCCGCGGTCACCTCGCCGCCGAACACGGACTGATAGAAGTCGAGCGCCTGCCGGGCCGTGCCGCGGAAGTTCAGGTGGGTCGTGGTGGTGATGGTCATGCTCTTCTCCTCGTCGCGAGCCCCGCCGTTCGGGACCTCTGGCGACAACGATCACAGAGGTAGAGGTCAGTTTCCGTCCTCTACTTCGGGCAGACTGAATCGCATGACCGGGAGTTCTTCACGCATGCTCGCGCTGCTGTCGCTGCTGCAGACCCCGCGCGATTGGCCGGGGTCCGTACTGGCGGAACGGCTGGAGGTCAGCCCCCGCACGGTGCGCCGCGACGTCGACCGGCTGCGCGCGCTGGGCTACCGGATCGGTGCGATCAAGGGACCGGACGGCGGCTATCGTCTCGCCGCAGGATCGGAGCTCCCGCCGCTGCTGTTCGACGATGATCAGGCGGTCGCGATCGCCGTCGCCCTCCAGAGCGTTTCGGCGACGGGGATCGACATCGATGAAGGTGCCGCCAGAGCCCTGGCCACCGTGCGCCAGGTGATGCCGTCCCGGCTACGACATCGAGTGGACGGCATCCGCTTCACCGGCACCGAGAACGCGACCAGGGTCGATCCGACGGTACTCGAGGCGGCGAGCGCCGCCGTCCGCGACCGGCAGGTGCTCCGCTTCGACTACGCCTCCACCCAGGACCGCCCGGCCCGACGCACCGAACCGCACGCGGTGGTGGCGCGAGAGGGGCGCTGGTACCTGCTGGCGTGGGATCTGGAGGCTGACGACTGGCGCACGTTCCGCCTGGATCGGATGCGACCCCGCATCCCGACCGGACCGTCGTTCGCCACGCGCCCGCTGCCCGCCGTGGATGCGCAGACGTATCTCGCGGCCCGGGCCAAGGGGTCGACGACCGAGGACCGCTGGCCCTGCGTGGGTGAGGTCGTGATCGCGCTCCCCGCCCGCGACATCGCACCCTGGGTCGGCGACGGGGAGCTGGAGGAACTCGCTGACGGGTCGTGCCGTGTGACGATCGGATCGTGGTCGTGGACGGGGGTGCTCGCCTCGGTCGCGCGTTTCGACGCGGCTTTCACCGTCATCGGCCCTCCGGCGCTGCGGGAGGCGGCGGGAATCCTGGCGCAGCGTTTCGCCGCGGCGTGCGACTCGTCCTCCTGAATCGTCGAGTTTCACGCCCTTTCCCCATTTTGTGGAACGAGGCCGGGACGGGGCGAAATCGGTGGCGCAGTCACCCACTATCTCAGCGAAGCAGGGCCACACGTCGCGATCGCGTTCATCGATGATCTCCAGCACGCGATGGGTCGGCTCGCTGCGCATCCCTCTCTCGAGTCGGCGCGCTTCGAACCGGTGACCGAGATTCCCGAGATCCGCGCCTTCCCTCTTCGGAGCCACCCGTACCTCATCATCTACACCCACGACCCTGATGCTGTGCGAGTGCACCGCGTGCTCCACACGCGGCGAGACATCGCCGCCGTCCTCCGCGAC
>NZ_LSJW01000149.1:0-68449 GCF_001557335.1 Microbacterium sp. CCH5-D1 | reverse complement strand
CCCCCCAGCCACCCCCGTCCTCCTGCCAAAACGGAGACCAGTTGCGAAGGTGATGGCGCGTCGCGCCCAGACACGCCGTGCAGCGGACGGGTGGTCTCCGTTCTGGCGTCGCCGTGCGGGCACGGTGGGGCGGCATGGTGAGCGCGCGGTAGGTCGGAGAGGTCAGGTGCGGGGAGAGAGAAGGTAGCGGTTCAGGGCGGCCGTGAGGGTGCGGTCGACCGGGAGAGGCGTGCCGTCGACGGAGGTGATGGCCGTGGCGAGGCGCACGCTCGACACGAGCCACGCAGCATCAGCCCGCGTGAGGTCGGTCGCGGGGATGCGGTCGTAGTCGGTCTCGAAGCCCTGAGCGGCGAGATGCTCGTAGACGCTGAGCTGTGTCGTCCCGTGCAGGATGCCACCGGTCGGGGCCGGTGTCAGGAAGCGGTCTCCGAATCGGAGGATCAGCGAGGCGGTCGGGGCCTCGAGCACGAAGCCGTCGCTCGAGAGGAAGATCGCATCGTCCGCTCCGCGTCGATGCGCCTCACGAAGAGCGGCCATGTTCACGGCGTACGACAGCGTCTTCGCTCCCAGCAGCAGCCACGGAGCCCGCTCTGCAGCGTCCAGGTCGTACCCGCGGTCGAGAGTGACCACCCGCACCCCGTTCTCCCTCACGGCGGTGAAGTCGGCCGCCGGCGCAGCGGTGACCCACGCGGTCGGAGTGGGTCCGTGCTCGACTCCTCGGCTGAGGATGAGCTTGATGACGGACTCGCCGGCGCCGAGCTGTGACGCTGCATGATCGATCGCCTGTCGCCACTGCGCGAGATTCGGCACCGGGAGGTCGCACAGCCGAGCGGAGTGCGCGAGACGCTCCAGGTGCGGAACCACCTCCTGGGCATGTCCATCGATCACGCCGATGGATTCGAAAACACCGTCACCGCGCTGCGTGCTCAGCTCCCCGACGCTGAGCGCGGGCGCAGCGGCGTCCACCTGCGTGAACGTGTCCGCGAAGTCGGAGCGCTGCACGTCGGCAGCCACGGGATCGATCATGAGTGCGAAGCGCCCGGTCATGATCCGAGCCTAGAGGGCGGGAATACCCATCGCCTCATCGCGTTACAATTGAATGGCCGGGCCGCATAACCCCGGGCTCCAATTTTTGCCGCTGCGAGCGGCCTTCCGCCGAGAGGCGTTCTTGCGGCCCGGTCTTTTCATATCCGGCCGGTCTTTTCGTATCCGGGTTCCTCACGCCCTGAGCGTCCTGCGCGCTGAGATCGGCTCAGGCGAGGGCGTCCGTGCGCCACAGCACGGCAGCGGCCGCCAGATCCTGGCCGTAGCTGCTGAGGCGAAGGGCCCGGGTGGTCAACTCACTGGCCCGAGCCGGCTCTGTCGGCTCGTAGTCGTCCGCGGTGTGAGTCGCACCTGACGCCTGCACCCGGCAGAACGCCGCGGCGCGGTCGAGCGCGACGGCGAAGTCACCGCGGAACGCCCCGCGCAGGATCGTGTCGATCAGCACGACCAACTCGTCGGGGCTCGCCGGCACAGGCGCCCCGGCGATCACCGCATCCGCAGACGGCAGCTCAACGCGCCCACGGTCGTACAGGAGAGCCGCCGTGTGCGGGTCGCCATGGATCGCGAGCTGCAGGACGTAGAGACGCCACAGCGCGCCGGGCAGCGTGCGCGACGGCGCCTTCGACCAGAGCTCGGCGATCTCGTCGATGCCGTGCTCGGCAGTGAATGCCACCAGGCGTTCCGCACTCGCACCGCTCTCGTCCGCACGGACGCGCGTCAAGAGGGCGGACGCCGTGGCGTGCGCGATACGAGTCTCCTCGGCGGGATCGTGCGCTCCGACGATGTTGTCGAAAGCACTCGTCGGACGACGCACGGGGCGATGGTGCTGCTCGGGCATCCCTTTAGGGTACGCGCGATCGGAGCAGCTCAGGCCGTGGGGATGACGATCACGGGGTCGGTCGTGGGCTGGCCGGTGGGTGATCCGCCTGCCTGCTCGACCGTGACTGCGATCGCGTCGCCCGCCTGCATGTCGCCGGCGAGCAGTGCCGTGGCATCACCGCCGTCGACATCGAAGACACCGGCGGAGACCGGCGCATCGCCGCGCACGAACCACAGCTCGTACGTCTTGCCGTCGCCGGCGCTCGGAAGACCATCCGCCACGAGGACGGCCTTGCCCGCAGAGCCGGACCAGTGCGCGGTCGCGGTTCCGCCACCGTCGAGTTCCACCGTCGCCTGCTGAGCGTCTCCTGAGGCCTCGATCTCCTGCAGAGCGACAACGCTCGCCGGCGGGTTCAGCTGCTGGTTGAGAGCGATCGCTCCGACTCCGACTCCGACCAGCAGGGCGAGGCACGCTGCCAGGGCGAAGATGGTCCGCGTCCAACGGCGCGGCTTCTCGCGTTCGGGCTGACCCTCAGGCGCGGACCCGTTCGATGGCTCGAGCCGAGGCGCATCATCCGAGACCTCGCGATCGGTTCGATCCTCCCCGTCTTGAGGGATGGTGGCGATCTGGGCGAGCAGGGCGGAACGGATGTGCGCGGGGGGCGTGACGGGCTCAACGGAGTCTGAGAGGAGCGCAGCCGTCGCGATATCCGCATCCACCGTTTCCTCCCCCTCGAGGTGCTCTGCGAGGGCGGCTCGATAGCGACGTTCGTCGTCAGCGGAGAGGGCATGCAGGGCGGCACCTGCCGCGAGCTCCTCGAAGTCCTTCTCGTTCATGCCGTCACCCCCATCGCCGTGCGCAGACGGCTGAGCCCGTCTCGCATCCGTGTCTTGATTGTCCCCAGCGGCGCCCCGACGAGGGCCGCGATCTCGTTCTGACTGTAACCGCCGTAGTAAGCGAGGACGAGTGCTTCCCGCTGCGCTTCCGGAAGCCCCGAAAGCGCCTCGACGACCTTCCCTCCCTCGATCCCCAATTCGACCTGCTCCGCCACACTGTCGTGCGCGATGCCGATGTCCTTGAATCCTGCCCGTACATCCCGGTCGGCACTCGACTGCGATGCTCGCACTCGATCGACGGCCCGGCGATGAGCGATCGTCATGATCCACGCTCGTCCTTGACCTCTGTTCGGAGCGAAGCGCGAAGCGGATTGCCAGATCTCCAGAAAAACCTCTTGCAGCACCTCTTCGCTCTGAGAGCGGTTGACCAGCACGCGGAGGATGAGACCGAACACGCGAGAGGAGAGGGTGTCGTAGAGAGTCGCGAAGGCAGCCTGATCACCGGACGCGACGCGGACGAGGAGGTCGGCGACAGCATCCTGCGTCGCTCCTTCGTCGGGAACGTCGAAACCATCGATGACCATCTCTCACAGCATGCCGCATCAGAGGCTCTATCGCGCGCAGGCGTCACCTGAATGTGACGGATCGGAGCACCGATCAGAAACTTTTATCAGATTCGTCCCATCCGATCCGGATGGGGCTCCGAACAGCACTCGACGCCACGGAGAGGCCGTGGCTCAGTTCTGAAGGAGCTCGACATGTTCAGCACCAAGAAGAAGGTCACCGCGGCAATCACCCTCGGCCTGGCGAGCGCGTTCCTGCTCTCCGCCTGTTCCATGGGCAGCGGCAGCACCTCGGACTCGTCGTCCGAGCCGAAGGCACCGGAGACGTCGGAGTCGACGCCGATGGAGATGGACCCGGCCGCCAACCTGGTCGGCCCCGGTTGCGCGGCATACGCCGACGCTGTGCCGGACGGCGCGGGCTCGGTCGCCGGTATGGCTGAGGACCCGGTGGCGGTCGCCGCCTCCAACAACCCGCTGCTGACCACGCTGGTCGCTGCGGTCAGCGGAAAGCTCAACCCCGACGTCGACCTGGTCGACACCCTGAACGGCGGCGAGTTCACCGTCTTCGCTCCGGTGGATGACGCTTTCGCGAAGATCGACCCGGCCACCATCGAGGCTCTCAAGACCGACAGCGCGACGCTGAGCTCGATCCTGACGTACCACGTGGTCCCCGGCCAGATCGAGCCGGCCGACATCGACGGCACGCACACCACGGTGCAGGGTGCTGACCTCGAGGTCACGGGCAGCGGCGATGACCTGATGGTCAACGACGCCAAGGTGATCTGCGGTGGAGTCAAGACCGCGAACGCGACCGTGTACCTCATCGACACGGTTCTGATGCCCCCGGCTTCCTAAGCCTGGGACAGCCGGGTGGGAGGACACCCGGCACGCGCCCTTCTCGGGGCAGGGGGAGGAACCCGGGAAGGAAAGGGGCCGTCGGCGGTGCTGTGTCGCCGACGGCCCCTCGTCGTGCGCACTAGACTTGACGCAGGGGCCTCTAGCTCAGTTGGCAGAGCATCGGACTTTTAATCCGCGGGTCGTGGGTTCGAGCCCCACGGGGCCCACCGCACGTCGTCGTATCCGACCGACGACCTTCCTGTACCACCGGCTCTTCGCATCGGCCACCCCCTTTCGCCTCCGCCTGACCTGAGAGATGGTCGAGTCGTCCCCGAACGGCGGACGACACTCCAGGAAAGGATGAACGATGACCCTCAGCGGCAGCCGCGTGGCATTCCTCGCAACGGACGGATTCGAGGACAGCGAACTCACCAGTCCCTGGGAAGCGGTGACGGCAGAAGGCGCGAGCGCGACCATGATCGCCCCGGACGGCGCAGCCATCACCGGCAAGAACGGGCACGAGCAGGCCGTGGATCTGCACGCGTCGGAGACGACAGCTGATCAGTTCGATGCCCTGGTCTTGCCCGGAGGCGTCGTCAATGCGGATCACCTGCGCATGGACAAGGCCTCCATCGAACTGGCGCGGGCTTTCTTCGAGCAGCACAAGCCGGTCGGCGTGATCTGCCACGGCGCCTGGATCCTCATCGAGGCGGGCGTCGTCGATGGGCGGACACTCACCAGCTATCCGAGTCTGACCACCGACCTGCGCAACGCGGGCGCGACGTGGGTCGATGAGGAGGTCGTGGTCGACGAGGGGCTCGTCTCCAGTCGAACCCCCGACGACCTCCCGGCGTTCAACGCGAAGCTGGTCGAGGAGATCGGCGAAGGCAAGCACGCCGGGCAGACCGCCTGACGACAGGGCTAGGCCCGCGCCCGATGCCGACGCACCGCCGCACGGTTGGCGCAGCGCACGGAGCAGAAGCGTTGACGACCGTTGCGCGTCACATCCGCGACGACGTTGGTGCAGGGCGCGGCCTGGCAGCGGCTCAAGCGGTTCATGCCCCGGGTGACCAGGTGCAGCGAGGTGCCGAGGCTGATGATCGCCCTCAACACGAAGGGCAGCGACGGCACGTCGTCCCGATAGTGCAGGTGCCACCCCTCGCCGTCGTGGTTCGTCAACCGGGGGTAGGCGGCCGCGACGGCGAGTTGCGCGTTGAGGAGCGCTGCTCGCGCGTCGGGGTCGGGCTCATCGACGATGGCGAGCCATTCGTCGATGACGTCCCTGACCCGCTCGTAGTCGCCGGGAGCCGCCGGGAAGGTCATCGTCATCCCCTGCGCGAGTGTGCGCTCCTCGATCCCGGCGCGGTCGGCCGGCCAGTCGTTGGCGAGAGAAGCGGCGAGCAGTACCGCGTATTCACCGTAAGGGTTGAGATGCATAAGACCATTACATCACGCTGGATGCATGACCTCGCAGAGCACTCTTCCCATCCCGCGCATCCACCCGTCGACCGCCCCCCACGAACACGCCTGGACGGTGGAGTCCCGGCACCCGACGAGCGAGGGCATCGTGCTCTACGTGCGATGCACGAGCTGCCGCGTACACCGCGTCGACGTGCAGCCGCACCCTCACACGCCGCCGACGGCGCTGAGTGCGGAACTGCCGGGCGTCATGCCGTGAGCTCGATGAGCTTGCGCGTCGTCCTCAGATTTCGAGCCGTCCCCGCGACGCCCAGCGCACGGTCCAGCACCGCTTTCGTGAGCTTGGTCGAGTGCACGCCGCCCTCCCCGTAGTCGATCCACAGATCGTTCCCGATCAGCGCGATGCGCTCCGCCGGGAGCAGGCGGTGCTGCAACGCGTCGATCGCGCCTGCAGCGGGCGCCCCCTCCAGGAACATCGCGTGCACGAACTTCTGATCCCCCTCGGGGAACGGCTGCGCGGACTCGGAGGAGAGCAGCTGCGCGTGCGTGCGGTGGATGACGGGCGTGTCGACCCCGAACTCGTCGTGGATGGCCACCCGCACAGCTGCACACGCGACGGCGGGATCGTCCGGTGTCGCGCACACGATGTTGCCGCTCGCGATGTACGTGGAGACATCCGACAGGTCGGTTTCGGCCGCGAGCACGTCGCGGAGGCGCGCCATCGGCACGCTGTTACGGCCGCTGACGTTGACCGCCCGCAGCAGCAGGACGCTGCGCCTCACTCGCGGGCGCTCTCGACCAGCTCCGCCCCCGCATGGACGAGTTCGGCGAGGGCTGCCTCGCTGGGCTCCGCCGCGACGCCGACGACGAGGTCGGTGAGGATACGGACCCGCACCCCGTGAGCGATCGCATCGAGGGCGCTCGCCCGCACGCAATGATCGGTCGCGAGGCCGACCACGTCGGCGCTCGACGCGCCTGCTTCCGCAAGTATCGCGCCGACCGTCTCCCCCGCCTCCGTCCGCCCCTCGAACATCGAGTAAGCCGGTATCCCCTGCCCCTTGCGGACATGGTGCGTGACGGCATCGGTCACGAACAGAGGGTCGTACTCGGCACCCTCGGTCCCCGCGACACAGTGCACAGGCCAGGAGTCGACATAGTCGGGGTCCTCCGCGAAGTGCCCGCCGTTGTCGCCATCGGCATCGTGCCAATCCCTCGACGCGACGATCACGTCGTAGTCGGCCGCGTGGAGGGCAAGGAACTCGGTGACGGCAGCAGCCACCGCATCACCGCCCGCGACGGCAAGGGCGCCGTGCTCGGTGAAATCGTTCTGCACATCGACGATGAGAAGCGCTCTGCTCATGTTTCGAGAGTACGCGGTGAGGAACGGGAAAGGCCCCGTGATGTTCTTCGCATCACGGGGCCTTCGGAGCCGCTTGTCAGAATCGAACTGACGACCTTTTCATTACGAGTGAAATGCTCTGCCGACTGAGCTAAAGCGGCGTGCGACGTGTGAGCGGCGCGATCACCGATATTACCCTGTCTCGCGCTCACTCGCGAATCGAGGCCTCCTCATTCGCAGCGGAGCCCGTCTTCCGGTACGACATCGTCGAGCAGGAACGCCTCGACCGCGTCGTCCACGCAGGCGTTGCCCTTGTTGTATCCGGTGTGCCCCTCGCCGACACGCGTGATGAGAACACCTTCCTCGAGCTGGTTCGCGAGCGACTCCGACCACTCGTAGGGGGTCGCCGGGTCGTTCGTCGTGCCGATCACCAGGATGGGGCCGGCGCCTTCAGCCTTGATCTCACCTCGCGTGCCCGTGGGCGGGTAGGGCCAGACCGAGCAGGAGTCAGGCCCCGCCCAGTAGGGCGCGATCGTGGGCGCGCCTTCGGCGATCTTCGCGTTCGTCGCGGCTTCAGCCGCCGGGTCATCCTCGACCGGGTAGTCCATGCAGTTGTAGGCGCGGAAGGCCTCGGTGGAGTTGTCGGTGTAGGTGCCGTTCTCGCGTCCGTTGTAGAAGTCGGCGAGGAACAGAGCCGAGGTCGGGTCGCCCTGCAGTGCCTCATCGAGCGCCTGCGTGAGGTAGCCCCAGCTGTCCTGCGAGTAGAGCGCGGCGATGATGGCGGTCATCAGGGAGTCCGCACCCAACATGCGGCCGTCTCCGCTCTTCAAAGGGGTGCTGTCGACACTCGCCAGCAGCGCCCCCAGATCGGCCATGGCCTCATCCACGCTGCCGTTGAACGGGCACTCCCCCGAGTCGAGGCAGTCCTGCATGTAGGCGCGCAGCGCGGACTCGAACCCGAGCGCCTGCGTCGCGCCGACCTCGAGCCCGGGGACAGCGGGATCGATCGCGCCGTCGAGCACCAGGCGGCCGGCCTTCTCGGGGTACAGCTTCGCGTAGGTCGCACCGAGGAACGTGCCGTACGAGTAGCCGAGGTAGTTCAGCTGCTTGTCGCCCAGCAGCGCGCGGATCAGATCCATGTCCCTGGCGGCGTTGACCGTGGTGATGTACGGAAGGATCCCCCCGCTGTTGGCATCGCACGCCTCGGCGAACTTCTTGTGCGAGTCGAGCAGCTCGGCCTCCCACTCGGCCGTGCCTCGTGCTGCCGAGGGAATGCCGTACAGGTAGTCGTCCATCTGCGGCGCGTCGTAGCAGGTGACCGCGGTGGAATCTCCGACGCCGCGCGGGTCGAACCCGATCACGTCGAAGTTCTCGATGAGGTCGGCGCCGACCGCGAAGTCGAGGCTGTTCAGGATCAGGTCGACACCGCTGGCCCCCGGACCGCCCGGGTTCGTGAGCAACGAGCCGACGGGGGTGCCCTCGGCGCGGTGTCGGACGACCGAGAGGGTGATCTCACCCTTCCCCGGGTCTTCCCAGTCGAGTGGAGCGGTGACATCGGTGCAGTCGAAGCCGACACCGCACTCCGTCCAGGTCAGTTCCTGCGAGTAGAAGGGCAGCAGGTCCTCGGCGACGCCCTCGGTGTCCGGCGCACTCGTCGTCGACGGCCGTGACGACTGCTCGGGAATCATCGCGTACAGACAGCCCGACAGGGCGACGGACGCGGCGGCGAGCCCTGCGATGACCGCGGCGGCGCGGCGCAGGCGGGAAGTCGATCGATTGTTCACGGTTTCCTCCCGCTCGTGATCGTCACGAGCAAGCTCTCCAGGGCGAGCAGCGGGGCGACGTTGCGCTCCAGCGACTGCCGCGTCTCGGCAAGGTGGTCAAGTACGACAAGAGTACGGGTCTCGGGCCAGGCGGAAGCGAGGTCGGACAGCTCGGTGCGCAACTCGCTGTTGATGAGACCCTCGCTCTGCCCGAACTGCAGCATCACGACGTCGCGGTACAGCGACTGAAGGTCGGTGAGCACACGGTCGATCCCGTCGCGCAGGCTCCGCGTAGCCCGCTTCTTCTGATCGTCTTCGAGCGCCGAGAGCTGTGTCCGCAGCGCCGGCGGCACCGCCTGGCCCTCGGCTATGCCGATCGTGCGCAGCAGCGAAGCGCGCTCCTGAGCGTCGCGCTCGGCGGTGAGAGCCTTCGCGTCCTCCGTGGCCGCCTGGATGATCCGTCCGGCGACCTCGACCGCATCGCCCACTCCTCTGACGCCGAGTACCGAGCGGAGCGTCTCGTCTCGCCGGCGCCTGGCCGCATCGTCGGTGGCGAGCCGCTGGGCCATGCCGATGTGGCGCTGCGCATGCCGTGCCGCCTGCTCGGCGACGGCTTCATCCACCCCCGTGCGAAGGCTGATGAGCCTGGCCACGTCGGCGACATCGGGCTCCCGCAACCGCAGCGATCGCACGCGCGATCGGATCGTGGGCAGCAGATCGGCCTCGCTCGGCGCGCACAGGATCCACACCGTCTGCTCCGGAGGCTCTTCGAGCGCTTTCAGGAGCACGTTGGAGGTGCGCTCGACCATGCGGTCGGCGTCTTCGACGACGATGACCCGATAGCGGCCGGCGGAGGGGGCGAAGTAAGAGCGCTCGACGAGACCGCGAGCCTCGGCGATCGTGATGATGACCTTGTCGGTGCGCAAGGCGGTGACATCCGGATGGGTGCCTGCGAGCACCTGCCGCATGACGGTCTCGTCGTCCGGCCGATCCGCGATGAGTGCGGCTGCGAAGGCGTACGCCAGAGTCGAACGGCCGGAGCCGGGCGGTCCCGTGATCAGCCAGGCGTGCGAGAGCGCCGACGGATCGGCTGCCGCGGCACGGAGCGTGTCGACGGCAGCGTCCTGCCCCCACACATCCGCCCACGGGAAAGGGGCCGGAACGGTCTGGGGCATGCACTCAGCCTAATCGTGACCACCGACGTCGGAAGCACGGAGAGGTGCCACCGCGCTGGTCAGTCGAGAAGGGCGCCGATTCTCGCCCTGATCTGCTCCGCGATCGCATCCGGGGCCGCTGCGGCGTCGACGACGAGGAACCTGTCCGGCTCGGCTCTCGCAAGGTCGAGGAAGGCGTCGCGGACGCGTCCGTGGAAGTCCGACTGCTCCGCCTCGAGCCGGTCGAACGGCTTGTCGGCGGAGTCCAGCCGAGCCCGCGCCTCACTGGGGGCGAGGTCGAGCAGGATCGTCAGGTCGGGCAGCGCACCCTCGGCGGCCCAGAGCGAGAGGTCGCGGATCTCCGTCGCATCGAGTACCCGACCCGCGCCCTGATATGCCACGGACGAATCGAGGTAGCGATCCTGCAGCACGATGTCGCCCCGACCGAGCGCCGGGCGTACGACGGTGGTGACATGGTGCGCCCGGTCCGCGGCGTACAGCAGAGCCTCCGCGCGCGGTGCGATGTCGCCGCGATGGTGCAGGACGATGTCGCGGATGAGCTGACCGACCTCCGAGCCGCCGGGCTCACGGGTGCGGACGACCGTGCGTCCGGCCCCTTCGAGCCAGTCCGCGAGCAGGTTCGACTGTGTGGTCTTGCCCGAGCCGTCGCCGCCCTCGAGAGTGATCCACACCCCGCGGCCTGAGGTCACGAGTCCGCCTTCTCCGCTGCCTTCGCCGCGGCGTTCGCGGCACGCGTCGTGGCGGCCTTCTTCGCCGCCGCGGAACGCGCAGCGGACGTGGCGGCCGTCGTCTTCTTCGCTGCAGGCTTCTTGGCCGGTGCCTTCTTCGCTGCGGGCTTCTTCGCGGGTGCCTTCTTCGCGGGTGCCTTCTTCGCGGGTGCCTTCTTGGCGGCACCGCGCTTGGGGGCGGGGCCCTTGGCGCGCTTGTCGGCGAGCATCTGCACTGCGATCTCGAAGGTGATGTCCTCGACCTTCTGCCCACGCGGAATCGTGACGTTCGTCTCGCCGTCGGTCACGTACGCACCGAAGCGGCCGTCACGGATCCGGATCGGCTTGCCACTGACCGGGTCGGCCTCGAACTCGGCGAGCGCGCTGGAGGCCCTGCGTCCGGCGCCGTACTTCGGCTGGGAGTAGATCTCCAGCGCCTGCTCGAGCGTCACGTCGAAGATCTGCGACTCCGACTCGAGCGATCGCGAATCGGTGCCCTTCTTCAGGTACGGTCCGAACCGCCCGTTCTGCGCCGTGATCTCATCGCCGGATTCGGGGTCGACGCCCACGACGCGCGGGAGGCTCAGCAGCTGCAGCGCCGTCTCGAGGTCGATCTCGTCGACGGACATCGAACGGAACAGCGACGCGGTGCGCGGCTTGGGAGCCGCTTCCTTCTTCGCGCCCCGCTTCGGCTTCGGCTTGTCGACGACCTCGCCGGTCGCCTCATCGACAGCGGCATCCTCCGACACGGGATCGTTCTCCTGAACGTACGGCCCGAACCGGCCGTCCTTCACGACGATGATCTTGCCGTTCTCGGGATTCTCCCCGAGAACGCGGTCACCGGCGACGGGAGCGTCGATGAGCTCCTGCGCCTTCTCGGCGGTCAGCTCGTCCGGCGCCAGGTCTTCCGGAACGTTGACGATGCGCGGCTTGGCCTCGGGATTCGCCGGGTCGGCCACCTCGAGGTACGGGCCGTACTTGCCGAAGCGCAGCGTGGCGGTGTCGGTGATGCGCGTGGAGTTCAGCGCGCGGGCATCGATCTCGCCGAGGTTGTCGACGACCTGGCGCAGCCCGACGTGGGCGTCAGAGCCGAAGTAGAACGACTTGAGCCACTCGACGCGGTTCTGCTCGCCACGGGCGATCGTGTCGAGGTCGTCTTCGAGCGCAGCCGTGAAGTCGTAGTCGACGAGGTCGGCGAAATGCTCTTCGAGCAGACGCACCACGCTGAACGCGAGCCAGGTCGGCACGAGCGCCTGCCCGCGCTTGACCGCGTATCCACGGTCGAGGATCGTCTCGGGGATCGAGGCGAACGTCGAAGGACGTCCGATGCCCTTCTCCTCGAGGACCTTCACGAGCGAGGCCTCGGTGTAGCGCGGCTTCGGCGTGGTGCGGTGGCCCTTGGCCTCGGCATCCGACACGGCGAGCTGGTCGCCGACCGCGACGGCAGGCAACGACTGGTTCTCCGCGGCGTCGGCATCTCCGCGCTTCTCGTCGCGACCCTCCTCGTACGCCTCCAGGAAGCCCTTGAACGTGTAGACGGTTCCGGATGCCGTGAACTCGGCCTTCCTCTCCCCCGCGTCGACGGCGATGGTGACCGTCGTGGTCTCGTACTTGGCGTCGGACATCTGGCTGGCGACGGTGCGCTTCCAGATGAGGTCGTAGAGGCGCTGCTCATCGCGATCCAGCTCGGATGACAGGGAAGCCGGCGTGCGGAAGTTGTCGCCCGAGGGGCGGATGGCCTCGTGGGCCTCCTGGGCGTTCTTGCTCTTCGACTTGTAGACGCGCGGCTTCAGCGGCACCGCTGCATCGCCGTAGAGCGAGACCGCCTGGCTCCGTGCCGCCTGCACCGCCTGGGTGCTCAGCGACGTGGAGTCGGTACGCATATAGGTGATGTAGCCCTTCTCGTACAGACGCTGGGCTACACCCATGGCCTGCTTGGCGCCCATCGACAGCTTGCGGCCCGCCTCCTGCTGCATCGTGGAGGTCGTGAACGGCGCGTAGGGGCTGCGCGTTCCCGGCTTGGCCTCGACCTTGGTGACGTTCCCGGTGCCGACGGCGTCCACAGCCGCGGCGAGCGCGGTGGCCGCGGCCTCGTCGAGGATGACGACGGCCTTCTTGAGCTTGCCGTCGTCGTCGAAGTCCGAGCCGCGTGCCAGCTGGCCGCCGTCAACGCGGACGAGTCGGATCTTGAACGAGGTACCCGTCGCCGCGGCTGCCGCATCGACGTCCCAGTACTCGGCAGAGGTGAACGCCATGCGCTCGCGCTCGCGGTCGACGATGAGGCGCGTCGCGGCGGACTGCACACGACCGGCCGAGATCCCGGTCTTGACCTTGTACCAGAGCACGGGCGAGACATCCCACCCGTACAGGCGGTCGAGGATGCGGCGGGTCTCCTGCGCGTCGACGAGGTCGTGGTCGAGTTCGCGGGTGTTGCCGACGGCGGCCTGGATCGCGTCCTTGGTGATCTCGTGGAACACCATGCGCTTGACCGGGACCTTGGGCTTGAGGGTCTCCAGCAGGTGCCAGGCGATCGCCTCGCCTTCGCGGTCCTCATCAGTGGCGAGCAGGAGTTCGTCGGCGCTCTTCAGCGCACGCTTGAGCTCGGCGACCGTCTTGGTCTTCCGATCGGAGACGACGTAGTACGGGTCGAACCCGTTGTCGATGTCGATGGAGTACTTCCCGTACGCCTGCTTGTCCGCAGCCGGGATGTCCTTCTTGTCAGCGAGGTCGCGGATGTGGCCGACGGAGCTGAGCACCTCGTAGCCGTCGCCGAGGTATCCCTGAATAGACCGCATCTTCGTCGGGGACTCGACGATGACGAGCTTCTTGCCTTCAGCCAAGGGTGCGTCCTTTCTTCGAAGCACACCATACACACCACTGTGTGGGGTCGTTCACAGTGAGCGAGGTCGCGCTGCCGTCGCTATCCCTCGGGTGGCCCGGCACGGGCTCGGGAGACGGCTGCGAGTCCAGCGTACGCCGCCTGCACCTCCACGGTCGCCACGAAGCCCTCGAGGACGCAGCCGGTGAGGGTCGCGCCGGCAGCGAGCGCGACCCTCTCGGCGAGTGCGCAGGGCTGCTCGGATGTGGTCACGGCACCGCTCGCCGCATCGGCAGCGGCGAGCGCCGCAGCATCGGCCGCACCCGCCGCTCGTTGCGCCGTCACGGCCGCACCTCCGACAACGGCGAGACCCAGGGAAATGGTGGCCGCGACCGCGAGTATGCCAGCCGCCAGCGCCGAACCGGCCATCAGAGTCCTCCCTCGAGTGCGCAGCTCGAGGCCCGCAGCGGCATGCGGATCAGCGCGCCGACGGAGACATCGACGGAGGTGGTGACGCATACGAGGTCGCCCCGGGGCGAGGACGACATCTGCGCCCCTGGCACGGCAGCATGAACCACCCGCTCTGCCGCACCGTGTCCCTCGCCACGTCCGAGAAGACGAGCCGCGTCCGCGGAGGCGTCCTGCAGCGCGACCTGGCGAGACGCCGCTCCGAGCGCCCCTGCCCCGAGAAGGAGCGCGAGCACGACGGCGGGAAGCGCGAGTGCCAGCTCCGCTGCGGCGGATCCGCGCTCGTCCGCATGTCGCGGCGTCGGCGCCGCATCGCCACCGCCACCGCCACCGCCAAGCTCGGTCATCGCGCGTCTCCCTGCCCACATCACGACACCGTGAGCGCGCGCCGCACGAGGTCCGTGAGGATGCCGCGGACTTCATCGGAGCGCATGATCACGACGAGGAGCCCGGCGAAGGCGACCGCGGCCATCGTGGTGATCGCGTATTCGGCTGTGGCCGCCCCGGTGTCGTCGCCGAACAGCATGGCCGCGCGTCGGCGGTCGAGCGCAGGGATGTTCTTCATGGTGTTCCTTCTTTCTCTCTGGGCGATGCATAGGCATCGGATGGTGCTGATGGACTGTTGGCGGTCACAGGGGCATCGGAGTGGATGCGAGGACGCTGAGCAGGAGAGGCGCGACGCCGAGGAGCAGGAAGGCGGGCAGCGTGCAGATACCGAGCGGGAACAAGAGCCGTGTCGAGAGCTTCGCCGCACGGAGCTGCCCCTGGACCCTCGCGGCATGCCTGTCCTGGGCGGCCGCTGCCCGCAGGAGCTCTGCGGCAGGCACCCCTGCAGCGCGGGACAGCTCGAGCACGGCGGCGACCCGCTCGTCGCCGCCTCCGGAGACGGATGTCTGCGAGACCAGGTGCAGCGCGCGGTCGATGGAGGCGCCACCGGCGAGCGCGATCGCGACCAGTTCTGCCCGCATGCCGGGGGTGCTGGGTTCCGGCGCCGCTCTCCTCAGGAGCAGCGATGTCCACAGCCGCGCCGCCACCACGAGGAGGAGGCCGAGAATCACGCAGGCGGCCCCGAGCACACTCCCGAAGATGACACTGAGGGTGTCGAAGCCGAGCGCGAAACCGAGGAGCAGCCCGGCCATGGGCATCCAGAGCAGCAGACGCGCCGTCCCGGCCGGTTCCGCGAGAGCGATGCGCACATCATCGGCAGCAGCGGCGGCATCCCGCAACGTCTCCGCGATCATGCGGAGAACTTCGGCGAGCGGGGCCCCGACCGTCGTCGCGACCTCCCAGGCCGCGGCGAGATCGACCCAGGCCCCGCCCTCTGCTTCGATGGCGTCGAGGAGCGGGATGCCACGATCGAGCCGATCGACGACGGCGCGTGCTGGCACGTCGTCGGTGGCGGCGAGATGCCGCCACGCGACGAGGGGGACCGCTCCGGCCTGCAGCAGCACAGCCAGCGTCTGCACCGACGTCGCAGCGTCCGCTGAGGTCGCATCCCGCCGCTGCGCCGCGCGAGGAGATCGCCTCACCGCCACGGCTGCACCTCCTCGATGTCGAGCCGATCCGCTGCGATGACGAGCCGGCCCGCCTGGCGGATCCGACGGATGCCGCCGGGGGCACGGTCGAGATGGAGGACGATGGTGAATGCGCTCACGGCCTGTCGCGCGAGTGCCACCGCATCCATGCCGGCGAGGGCGCCCAGTGCTTCGAGGCGGGCGGGAACGTCACGGAGCCCGCTGGCGTGCAGGGTGCCTGCGCCGCCATCGTGTCCGGTGTTGAGTGCGGTGAGCAGCTCGCGGACCTCTTCTCCGCGACACTCGCCGACCACCAGGCGATCCGGCCGCATGCGCAGAGACTCACGGACCAGGCGGCTCAACGTGATGCCGCCGGCGCCCTCGAGATTCGGCTGCCTCGCCTCGAGAGCGACGTGGTGCGGATGCCTCGGCCGCAGTTCGGCGACGTCTTCGATCGTCACGATGCGCTCCCCCGGCGCGACCTCGGACAGCAGAGCGGAGAGCAGCGTGGTCTTGCCCGTTCCCGTTCCCCCGGTGATGAGGATGTTCGCCCGCTCGGCCACCAGGCCGAGAAGCCAGGCCTCTTGGCGCGCATCGAACGCGCCGAGCGCAGAGAGGGATCGAAGGTCCGCGGCGCGCACCCGGGGGATGCGTATCGAGAGCGCGGTTCCTGTCGTCGACACCGGAGAGAGCACGGCATGCACACGGACGCCCGAGTCGAGGCGGACGTCGACGCAGGGCGCCTGGTCGTCGAGATGGCGTCCGCCGAGCCCGACCAGTGCGACGGCGAGGTCACGAACCTCACGCTCCGAGGCCCTCCAGGCGGCAGCCGGCTCGGCGCCATTCCCCCGGTCGACATAGAGCCCGCCCGCACCGTTCACGAACACATCGGTCACCGCGTCGTCGATGTGAGGAAGAAGCGGTCCGAACACGGGATCCAGACGGAGGGGTGCCGGCGACGTGGTCTCCTCGGACGCGAGCGAGCGCACTCCCCTGGGCTGGATGACGAAGGAATCAGGCATGACGGCGACGTTATGCGCAGTCGCGGAGGGGGAAGTCCCGAGAAATCCGGATCCTCCAGCGCCTGTGGAGAAGCCGGTTCGTCACCCCGTGGTGCAGTGCCTGGCTGCCGGCCGGACCCGAGGATGCTCCGAGGACGCAGAGAGCGCTCCCAAAGGAATGGGCGGCATCTCACGGGGGGAATGAGATGCCGCCCACGACGTTCCACGATTGGGGGAATCGGGCACGCCAAGGCCGGAATGAGAATTCGGCTGTCGTCGAGTGTACGCAAGGCGACCGTCCTGACAAAACCGGCAACACTACCGACTTTCGGCAGTATGCGCAGCGAGGCCGCAGGGATAGATTCGCCCTGACCTGGTCGCCCACCCCCACGACCATGCTCGCAAGACCCGTATGCCGCAAAGGAGCGCCTGCCGATGAGCAGCCAGATCGACCATCTTCTCGACGAGACCCGGAAGTTCGCACCGTCGGAGGAGTTCGTCGCCCAAACCATCTCGTCGCCCGAGCTCTACGAGCGGGCGGCCGCCGACCGCGAGGGCTTCTGGGGCGAGCAGTCCCGTGAGCTGGTGCACTGGCACAAGCCGTTCACGCAGGTGCTCGACTGGACCAACCCGCCCTTCGCGAAGTGGTTCGACGACGGCGAGCTGAACGTCGCGTACAACTGCCTCGATCGCCACGTCGAGGCCGGCAACGGCGACCGCGTGGCGCTGCACTGGGAAGGCGAGCCCGGCGACTCGCGCCGCATCACCTACGCCGAGCTGACCGACGAGGTCAAGCGCGTCGCGAACGTGCTGGAGGGACTCGGCATCGGTCAGGGCGACCGCGTCGCGATCTACCTGCCCATGATCCCCGAGGCGATCGCCTCCATGCTGGCCGTCGCCCGCCTCGGCGCCATCCACTCCGTGGTGTTCGGAGGATTCAGCGCCGACAGCCTCCGCTCGCGCATCGACGACGCCGGCGCCAAGCTCGTCATCACGGCGGACGGCGGCTACCGGAAGGGCCGCGTCTCCGCACTCAAGCCCGCGGTCGACCAGGCACTCGCCGACCGCGGAGACGGCGAGCAGCAGACCGTGGAGCACGTCCTGGTCGTCAAGCGCGGCGAGAACGAGGTCGACTGGATCGAAGGCCGCGACATCTGGTGGCATGACGCCGTCCCCGCAGCCTCCGCCGAGCACACGGCACAGGCCTTCCCCGCCGAGAACCCCCTCTTCATCCTCTACACGTCGGGCACCACCGGGAAGCCCAAGGGCATCCTGCACACCTCCGGCGGGTATCTGACCCAGGCGGCGTACTCGCACAAGTACGTCTTCGACCTGCACCCGGAGACCGACGTGTTCTGGTGCACGGCCGACATCGGCTGGATCACCGGGCACAGCTACGTCGCCTACGGACCCCTCGCCAACGGTGCGACCCAGGTGCTTTACGAGGGGACGCCGGACGCCCCGCACCCCGGCCGCTGGTGGGAGCTCATCGAGAAGTACAAGGTGTCGATCTTCTACACCGCGCCGACCGCGATCCGCTCGTTCATGAAGATCGGCCGCAGCGTCCCCGCGAAGTTCGATCTCTCGTCGCTGCGACTGCTCGGCTCGGTGGGAGAGCCCATCAACCCCGAGGCGTGGATGTGGTACCGCGAGGTCATCGGCGCCGGCAAGACGCCGATCGTCGACACCTGGTGGCAGACCGAGACCGGCGCGATCATGGTGTCCGCCCTCCCCGGCGTGACGGAGACCAAACCGGGTTCGGCTCAGGTGCCGCTCCCCGGGATCTCGATCGACGTGGTGGACGAGCAGGGCGTCGAGGTCGGCAACGGCAGCGGCGGGCTGCTCGTGATCACCGAGCCGTGGCCGAGCATGCTCCGCGGCATCTGGGGCGACCCCGAACGGTACCGCGAGACCTACTGGGAGAAGTTCGAGGACCAGGGCTACTACTTCGCGGGCGACGGCGCGCGCCTCGACGACGACGGCGACCTGTGGCTGCTGGGCCGCGTCGACGACGTGATGAACGTCTCCGGCCACCGCCTGTCGACCGCGGAGATCGAGTCCTCCCTGGTCGCGCACGAGGCGACGGCGGAGGCCGCCGTGGTCGGAGCCTCGGACGAGACCACAGGACAGGCCGTGGTGGCCTTCGTCATCATCAAGGAGAGCTACCTCGCCGCGCACGAGCCCGCGGGCCTCGCGCAGCAGCTGCGCCTGTGGGTCGGCGAGCAGATCGGCGCCATCGCCCGTCCGCGCGACGTCTACATCGTCGGCGAGCTGCCGAAAACCCGCTCCGGCAAGATCATGCGTCGCCTTCTCCGCGATGTGGCCGAGGGCCGCGAGGTGGGAGACACGACGACGCTCGCCGACACGGCCGTGATGAGCATCATCTCGGCGCAGGTGAAGTAGGACGAGCAGCAGGCAAGAGAAACGCGCCTCCCCATCTCGGGGAGGCGCGTTTCTCTTGCGGACACGGCGGAGGACGCCGCCGGGACGCATTCAGGCGAGGAGGAACGTCACCTCGACCTCGACCGGACTGCCGAGCGGGAGCTCCGCGACGCCGACAGCCGCGCGTGCGTGGCGCCCCGCATCACCGAAGATCTCACCGAGCACCTCGCTCGCGCCGTTGATGACGGCGGGCTGCCCCGTGAAACCGTCCGCGGATCCGACGAACCCGCCGACGCGGAGCACACCGCCGATGCGGTCGACACCACCCGCGGCATCCGCCGCCGCGGCCAGAGCGTTCAGCGCACACGTGCGGGCGTAGGTCTTCGCATCCTCGGCGGAGACGTCGGCGCCCACCTTGCCCGTGGCCGGCAGCGCACCGTCGACGAACGGTAGCTGGCCCGAGGTGTAGACGAGGCCCCCGTGCACGACCGCAGGGACGTAAGCGGCGACCGGGGCGGCGACCGGAGGCAGCTCGATGCCGAGCTCGGCGAGGCGGGCGGAGACGCTCATGCCTGGCCTCCCTCGAACTGACGGGCGGCCTGCTCTGCGGCGGCGAGGCCGGCATTCGTCGACGCGTCGGACGTGACGGGGCGCTTCAGGTAGGCGACGAGCCCACCTTCGGGCCCCTGCACGACCTGCACGAGCTCCCAGCCCTGCTTGCCCCAGTTGTTGAGGATGGCTGCCGTGTTGTGGATCAGCAGCGGCGTGGTGAGGTACTCCCACGTGGTCATGGCACTCCTGTCGATCGGGGCGCGGCACCGGAAATCCGGGGCGGGCTCGTCAAAGGCGGTATTCAGGGAACTCCCCTACGATCAAGCGTATGCCCCAAAAGAATCGCACGGTGAGAGGCGTGCTCGGCGGTCTCGTCGGGCTCGTCGGCCTGAGCGCCGTCGCCGGTCTCCTCGTCACGGCCAGCGTCACCCCGGTGCTCGCGATGACCGGCCTCGCAGGCACCCAGGCTCTCACCCTCTTCGATCAGCTCCCCGAGAGCCTCGACCCGAGCACGCCGATGGAGCAGTCGACCATCTACGCGACCGCCCCCGACGGTTCGCAGGTCGAGCTCGCGTCGTTCTACGAGCAGAACCGCGTGCCGGTGACCTACGAGCAGGTCTCCCCCACCCTCTACGACGCGATCCTGTCGAGTGAGGACAAGAACTTCTACAGTCACGGCGGCGTCAACATCGGCGCGACCGTGAAGGCCCTGGTCGACAACGTACGAGGCACCTCCAGCCGTGGTGCGTCGACGATCAGCCAGCAGTACGTGAAGAACGTCCTGATCCAGAAGTGCGAGCAGGACGTCGACACCACGTCTGACACCTACTCGGAAGACCTCCAGCAGTGCTGGCTCGACGCCACCAACGCGACAGGGGCGAAGGGCATCGAGCGCAAGCTGCAGGAGATGCGCTACGCGATCCAGATCGAGAAGGACTTCTCCAAGAACGACATCCTCCTCGGCTACCTGAACATCGCCAACTTCGGTGGAACCGTGTACGGCATCGAGGCGGCCGCGAACTACTACTTCTCCACGACGGCCGCGAACCTCACGGTCGCGCAGTCGGCGACTCTCGCCGGCATCGTGCAGAACCCGAACACCTACCGGATCGACAAGCCGGAAGGCACGATCACGAACTCCGAGGGCGTGGCGCTGAACACGGCCGCGGATGGGTACGCACTCACGAAGGACCGCCGTCACTACGTGCTGGGTCGCATGCTCGCCGACGGCAAGATCACGCAGGCACAGTACGACGAGGCCGACGCATCGGAGATCGCGCCCGCGCTCAACCCCCCGACGCAGGGGTGTGCATCCGCCGGAACCAGCGCGTACTTCTGCCAGTACGTGAAGTCGATCGTCCTGAACGACGAGGCCTTCGGGAAGACGCAGCAGGAGCGCACGGATCTGCTCCGCCGCGGTGGCCTGAAGATCTACACCACGCTGGACTACCGCATCCAGAACCCGGCCGCCGAGAGCATGTCCGAGATCGTTCCCGCCAACGCCGACAACCAGAACTTCGGCGCCGCCGGCGTCTCGGTCGAGGTCGGCACCGGACGAATTCTCTCGATGACGCAGAACACCATGTTCACCGAGACGCCCACCGACGACCAGGCCTACACATCGCTGGTGTTCGCCGGTGACAAGGACCACGGCAACTCTGGGGGCTTCCAGGTCGGATCGACCTACAAGCTGTTCACGCTGATCGACTGGCTCGAGAAGGGCCACTCCGTCAACGAGGTGCTCAACGGAAGCGTCCAGACGAATCTGAGGATCCCCGTGTGCGGCGCCAAGCAGAGCACCGACACGAAGAAGATCGGCAACTTCGGCGGCGGCGGCGGCGGGACGAGCTCGGTGCTGAACTTCACGAGGAACTCCCTCAACAGTGGGTACTTCGCGATGGCGTCGAAGCTCGATGTCTGCGACATCAACAAGGTTGCCGACCGCATGGGTGTGACGCTCGCGAACGGTGGCAAGGTCACCGACGAGAACGTCCCCTTCGATGTGCTGGGACCGAAGAACATCTCTCCTCTCGCCATGGCGAACGCCTATGCGACCGTCGCGAGCGGCGGAAAGTACTGCACGCCTCGCGCGATCGATCGCGTGGTCGGCGCCGACGGTAAAGACCGCGAGTTGCCCGCGTCGTCCTGCACCGACGGCGTGCTGCAGCCCGAGATCGCGGCGACTGCCGCCTTCGCGCTGCAGAGCGTGATGAGCGGCGGTGGCACCGGATCCCGCGCCAACCCGAACGACGGCACTCCCCTCATCGGCAAGACCGGTACGCACGACCGCTGGTCGACCATGATGATCGAGTCCAGCACCAAGGTCACCACCGCCGTCTGGGCGGGTCGCTGGCAGGGTCAGGCCAACATCTACCAGAAGCGGGCCAACGGCTGGAACCTCAACGACATGCGATACCCCCTGGCCAAGGCCGCGCAGGGGGCAGCCAACGCCGCGTACGGCGGAGACGCCTTCCCGAAGCCGGACGGCAAGCTGACCCGACAGCAGCTGACGACGGTTCCGAGCGTCGTGGGCAAGTCCGTCGAGGAGGCGACCGGCATCCTCACCGACGCCGGCTTCCAGGTCTCCGTCGGAGGGGCGGTCGACAGCGATCTCGCCGCCGGTCTGGTCGCCGGTCAGGACCCCACAGGGGAAGCTCCGAACGGCGCGACGGTCACGCTCACGACCAGTAACGGCCAGGGGACGACCGTCCCCGCGAACCTCGTGGGGATGTCGAGAGCTCAGGCGACCGCTGCGCTCGGGGCGGCCGGCTTCACGGACATCGAGTTCGACAACTCGTGCAATCCGCCGACATCCGTCGTGGGCAACTCCGACCCTGCGCCGGGCACTGCGGCCAGCAAGTCCACCGCCGTGCGTGTGACGTGCCAGTAGCGGCACGACGCGGCGCGCACCCGGCCCTCATCGCGCTCGGCGCGGTGGGGGCCGTGGGTGCCGGCGCTGCCATCTGGGGCATCGGCATCGAGCGGTACCTGTTCACCGTGCGCGAGGCCTCAGCAGTGGCCCTCCCGCCCGGCGCAGCACCGCTGCGCATCCTGCACATCTCCGATGCGCACATGGCGCCGTGGCAGCATCGCAAACAGGACTGGCTCGCCTCCCTCGCCGAACTGAAGCCCGACCTCATCGTGAACACCGGGGACAACCTCGGCCATGAGAACGGACTCGACGGCATCCGGCGTGCCTTCGCTCCTTTCGCCGGTATCCCCGGCGTGTTCGTGCACGGCTCGAACGACGTGGCAGCGCCGTCTCCGCGGAACCCTTTCCGCTACTTCCTCGGCCCATCCAAGAAGAACCACAAACCGGAGCTGCTCGACACCGACGCGATGGACCGGTACTTCACGGATGAGTTGGGCTGGACCGACCTGAACAATGCCGCAGCACGGTTGCGCATCGCAGGCACCGACGTCGATCTCTTCGGCGTCGACGACGCCCACCGTGACTGGGATCGGCTGGACGAGCTTCCCGACGCGATCTCGGCACTCGGCGCTCGTGACGCGGCGACGCCCGTCCTCGGCGTCACGCACGCGCCATATCAGCGGGTGCTCAACGGCTTCACCGATCTCGGCGCCGATGCGATCCTCGGAGGCCACACGCACGGCGGTCAGGTGTGCATTCCCGGGTACGGGGCTCTCGTGGCGAACTGCGACATCCCGCTCAAGCAGGCCAAGGGGCTCAGCACCTGGTCGCACGGCGGACGCACCGTGCCGCTCAACGTCAGCGCGGGGTGCGGACACTCCATCTACGCGCCGGTCCGCTTCGCCTGTCGACCCGAGGCGACGCTTCTCACGCTCACGGCACAGCCTCGGCGCTGAGCGCGCCGGGTGACGCAGTTGCTTCCGCCCGGCGAGGCGAAGACGGCACGGACCGCAGCCTTCGGGGCGAGCGCGATGTACCTCCTGATCCCACTGACGTTCTCGGTGCTCGCTCTGCCCCTCGTCAGTGAGGCCACGCGCCCACCGCTCGCACTGGCGGATTGGCCTCGATCCGCCTTCACTCTGCTCGCGGTGTTCATCATCGGTGTCCTGCTGCCCGCGATGGCTCTCCTCCGTGGAATCCGCTCGCTCGTGCGTCCCCCTGCGCGCGTGCTTCTCGCCGCTCTCGCATTCCTGTTCACGCTGATCTGGGGTGTGATCGTCGCGTGGGCCATCGGTCTGGGCGCCAGCGGAGGGAACAGCGAAAGTGCCGTCGGGATGCTGTCCGTGTGGGTGTTGACGACGTCGAATGTCTGGCCCATCCTGGTCACCGCCGGTTGCATGGCTCTGCCACGCGGGCGTGCGCGCCTCATCACGCTCGCGGCATCCACGGGCGGAGGGCTCCTGCTCCTGATCGTCGCGCTCATCACCGTACGCATCACCGCACAGGTGTGATCCGGCCTCGATTCGGCGCGGGGAGCATTTCCCTGTAGACTCGGAGGGTTGCAAACGGGGTGTGGCGCAGCTTGGTAGCGCGCTTCGTTCGGGACGAAGAGGTCGCAGGTTCAAATCCTGTCACCCCGACCAGTAACACCGGAAGGCCGCCCTCAGGGGCGGCCTTCTCTGTACCGGGACCGTGCACGAAGGGAACGCATGAGCTCTCTGCTCCCACCGCCGCGCCGGTTCACCCGGGTATGCGGGCTCGCCCTCAGCGTCCCCTTCCTGATCGGCCTCGCCGCCCTCACCCTCACGCCGTCGAAGGTCGAGGACTCGATGCCGAATCTGCTCGACGTCATCCTCACGACCACACACCGTCTCGGCTGGGAGTGGCTCGACTTCACGCGGCTCGAGATCATCGCGAACGTGCTGGTCTTCGTGCCGGTCGGCATCCTCGCCTTCCTGCTCCTCCCCCGTCGCGTGTGGTTCCTCGCACTGTTGGTGGGACCGCTGCTGTCCGCGATGATCGAGACCGCTCAGCGCGTGGCTCTTCCCCACCGCGCAGCGACCGTGAACGATGTCGTGGCCAACTCCACCGGCGCGATCCTCGGCGTCGCCGTCGCGGTCGTCTTCACCCTGCTGCTCGCCCCGAGATCTTCTCAGCGTCCACGTTCTAGGCTGGAGACATCATGACCACGCCCACGCTCGTCGCCTTCGATCTCGATGACACGCTCGCCCCTTCGAAGGGTCTGATCGACCCGAGGATCGCCGATCTGCTGCGCGCGCTCCTGCGCACCGTCGACGTCGCCATCATCTCCGGCGGCAACGAGGCGCAGTTCCGCTCGCAGGTCGTCGCCCGACTCGGCGATGCGGATGCCGCTGACCTCGCGCGCCTGCACCTGCTGCCCACCTGCGGCACCCGCTACCTCCGCCACGACGGCACGGACTTCGCACCGGTCTACGCGCACGATCTCAGCGACGCAGACAAGCAGGCGGCTCTCACGGCTCTGCGCGAGGAGGCCGAGCGCCTCGGGCTGTGGGAAGCCGAGCCGTGGGGCGACATCCTGGAAGACCGCGGATCCCAGATCACGTTCTCGGCACTCGGGCAGCGCGCACCGCGCGAGGCGAAGCACGAGTGGGACCCGACGGGCGCCAAGCGGAGCGCTCTGCGGGACGCCGTCGCCGCACGTCTGCCCGGCCTCGAGGTCCGCTCCGGTGGATCGACCTCCATCGACATCACCCAGGCAGGCATCGACAAGGCCTTCGGCATGCGGCAGCTCGCCGAACACACCGGCATCGCCCTCACCGACATGCTGTTCTACGGCGACCGGCTCGATGAGGGCGGGAACGACTATCCGGTGCTCGCGATCGGCGTGCCCTCCATCGCCGTGGAGGGTTGGGAAGACACCGCCGACAGACTCGACGCACTCCTGCTGACCCTCTGATCCACATGGTGTCGTGCGGCACGCCACCGCCGCATGGTCCTAGCATGGCGTCATGGATGCCCTGCTGATCGTCATCGTCGTCGCCGCGGTCTCCAGTGCGGCCTGCTGGGTGCTCTCCCTGATCACCCGTGACACCTCCTGGGTCGATCGCGCCTGGTCGATCGTCCCCGTCGCCTATGTGTGGATCTTCGTCGCCGGGGCCTTCGTGAACGGCGAGGGTTCGGCAGGCGTCGTCCTGATGGCTGTCCTGGCGACGGCGTGGGGAGCCCGGCTGACCTTCAACTTCGCCCGCAAGGGCGGCTACACCGGGATGGAGGACTACCGCTGGGCGATCCTCCGAGGACGCATGCGTCCCTGGCAGTTCCAGATCTTCAACCTGCTGTTCATCATCTGCTACCAGATGGCGCTGCTCGTGCTCATCACGCTGCCGGCTGCCCTCGCCGCCCGGAATCCGTCTGCGCTCACCGGATGGGATGCGCTGTTCATCGCCGCGTTCCTCGCGTTCCTGGTCGGGGAGACGATCGCCGACCAGCAGCAGTGGGTGTTCCATCAGCGGAAGAAGAAGGCGGGCGGCACCCTCCCTCCCGGCTTCGCCACGACCGGACTGTTCCGGTACAGCAGGCACCCCAACTTCTTCTTCGAGCAGGCGCAGTGGTGGGCCTTCTACGCGATCGGTGCGACGGCAGCGGTCGCGGGTGGCGCCGGAATCATCGGCGGCGTGCTGAACCCGACGATCATCGGACCCGCGCTCCTCACCGTGCTGTTCATCGGCTCGACGATCTTCACCGAGTCGATCACCGCGTCGAAGTACCCGGCATACGCCGACTACCGCCGCACGACATCGATGCTCGTGCCGTGGCCTCCACGCACGCGATCCGTGGCCACGCAGTCCTGAAGCCGGCGCCCACCGGGTGCTGACGCTCAGGCAGGATCTCAGCTCACGCGGGCCTCCGCGGCGGCGCGTGCGACGGGAACCAGCCTGGTCAGCTGGGTCACGTGCGCGGGCTCGAGCTCGGCGAGGGACGCGACACCCAGCAGGCGCATCGTGCGCTCGATCTCGCTGCGCAGGATCGCGATCGTGCGGTCGACGCCCTGACGTCCACCCGCCATCAGACCGTAGAGGTAGGCCCGCCCGATCAGCGTGAAGTCCGCGCCGAGCGCCACCGCGGCGACGATGTCGGCGCCGTTCATGATGCCGGTGTCGATCATGACCGTGAAGTCGTCGCCGACCGCCCGACGCACCTCCGGCAGCAGATGGAAGGGGATCGGCGCGCGGTCGAGCTGACGCCCTCCGTGGTTCGAGAGGACGATGCCGTCGACTCCGGCGTCACGCAGGCGCACCGAGTCCTCGACGTTCTGCACGCCTTTGATGACGATCTTGCCCGGCCAGATGTCGCGGATCACCGCGAGATCGTCGTAGCTGATCGTCGGGTCCATCGCCGCATCCAGCAGCTCCCCCACCGTGCCCCCTGTGGTGCTGAGGGAGGCGAACTCGAGCTTCGGCGTGGTGAGGAAGTCATACCACCACCACGGCCGCGGAATCGCGTTGATGATCGTGCCGAGCGTGAGCTGAGGCGGGATGCTGAAACCGTTGCGCTTGTCACGAAGGCGCGCACCGGCGACCGGAGTGTCGACCGTGAACTGGAGGGTGTCGAAGCCCGCCGCCGCCGCACGACGGGTGAGTTCGTAGGAGATCTCGCGGTCGCGCATGACGTAGAGCTGGAACCAGTTGCGCCCCTGCGGGTTGGCAGCCTTGACACCCTCGATCGAGGTGGTGCCGAGCGTGGAGAGCGTGAACGGGATGCCGGCGGCCGCGGCAGCTCCGGCGCCGGCGGTCTCGCCCTCGGTCTGCATCAGGCGCGTGAAGCCGGTGGGCGCGATCCCGAAAGGCAGAGCGGACGGACCGCCGAGGATGTCGACGGTCGTGTCGACCGTGGGAGCCGGACGCAGGATGCCGGGATGGAACTCCACGTCCCGGAAAGCCTGACGGGCCCGGGTGAGGGACAGCTCGCCCTCCGCGGCTCCGTCGGTGTAGTCGAAGGCCGCCTTGGGCGTGCGTCGCTTGGCGATCAGGCGCAGGTCGTCGATGGTGAGGGCCCCCTCCAGCCGTCGCTTGCGGCCGTCGAGCTCCGGCTTCTTGAACTTCATCAGCTCGAGGAGTTCGGCGGGGTTCGGGAACTGGCGCTGCACCATGATGTGCCTCTCAGATCTGGGGGTGAATCTCACGGGTGAGGCCCGTGGACGTGTAGTAGCCGGTGATGTGCGTGTGGATCAGGGACCGCGCGGCATCCACGTCGCCGGCATCGATCGCGGCGACCAGCGCGCGGTGCTCGGCACGGAGCCGGGCCGACATCGCCTCCCAGTCGGGGATGGTGGCGACACCCGCCTGCACGTAGGACTCGATCGAGGAACGCAGGCCAGCCATCATCGCGGCGATGACCGTGTTGCCGCTGGCCTCGGCGAGCGAGAGGTGCAGCTGAGCGTCGAGGGCGAGGAACTCCGATGGCGAGAGCAGGGGTTCGTCCATCGCGGCGAGCAGTTCCCGCGCGCGGCTCGTGTCACGCTCCGGTGCGCCGGCCATCGCCACCACCACCGCATCCTCGAGCACCAGACGAGTCCGCACGACATCGTCGAGGGGGAAGCCCTGCGCCGCGACCTGAAGCCTCAGCAGCGCTGACATGCCTCCCGTGGGCGTCGCGATCACGATGGCCCCCGACTGCGGGCCGGAACCGGTCGCGGTGCGGATGAGCCCCATCACCTCGAGCACGCGGAACGCCTCACGGACGCTCGAGCGCCCGACGCCGAGCTCGGTGGCGAGATCCCGCTCGGACGGCAGTCGGTCACCCGGGCCGAGGCGCGCGTCGAGCAGGTCGCGTTCGATGTGCTCGAGCACGAGGCGCCAAGCGCGTGCCGGCTGGTCCGCCATCGATCCTCCTGTGGTCTGACCACAGAGTATCGCGTGTGGTCAGACCACGCAAACAGGGTCGCCGACACACCCGCTGCGCCGGGCCCGGGTGGAGGGTGGCGGGCTCAGCCCAGGCGTCCGCCGGATTCCTCGAGATAGCAGGTGCCGCACAGCGACTCGTAAGTGGTCAGCTCGGGCGACGCCGACCCGGTCGCGCCCTCGTCGATGGCGACCTGGTCGCCGTCGAACACGAAGCGCCCGCCCACGACGCGGCCGTTGAACACGGCCTTCCGTCCGCACCGGCAGATGGTCTTGAGCTCCTCCAGCGAGTGCGCGATCGCGAGCAGGCGCGCGGAACCGGGAAAGGCGTGCGTGAGGAAGTCGTTCCGGATGCCGTAGGCGATCACCGGGATGCCGTCGACGACGGCGATACGGAAGAGGTCGTCGACCTGAGTCGGGGTGAGGAACTGCGCCTCGTCGATCAGCAGGCACGCGACGTCGCGCGGGCCTTCGGGAAGCAGCTCGTCGTCGGTCGCATGCTGCATGCGCTCACGATGCTTCGCGAACACCCTTCGTGCATCGTCGTCGGGGGCGATGAGGAAGTCGACCCGGCGTGTGACGCCCAGCCGACTCTCGATCTCGGACGCGCCCTTGGTATCGATCGCCGGCTTCGCGAGCAGCACCCGCTGCCCACGCTCCTCGTAGTTGTAGGCAGCCTGCAGCAGAGCAGTCGACTTGCCCGAGTTCATCGCGCCGTAGCGGAAGTAGAGCTTCGCCACGGGACGATCTCAGACGTTGATGCCGAGGACGGCTGCCGTGGCTTCGGTCGACTTCTCCGCGAGCTCCGGGTTCTCGTTCAGCTTCTCACCGAATGTGGGGATCAGGGCACGCAGCTCCGGCTCCCACCCCGGGTACTCGGCCGGGAAGCACTTCTTGAGCAGGTCGAGCATGATCGGGACGGCGGTGGATGCTCCGGGCGACGCCCCCAGCAGGCCCGCGATGGAACCGTCGGCCGCCGCGACGACCTCGGTGCCGAACTGCAGGATGCCACCCTTCTTCGGGTCCTTCTTCATCACCTGGGCGCGCTGACCGGCATCGATGAGGGTCCAGTCCTCATCCTTGGCCGTGGGCATGAAGGTGCGGAGGCTGTCGACCTTCTTGGCGTGGTTCTTCAGCAGCTCGCTCACGAGATACGTGATGAGGTCGGGGTTCTTCACCGCGACCTGCAGCATCGGCAGCAGATTGTGCGCACGCACCTGGGTGACGATGTCGAGCATCGAGCCGTTCTTCAGGAACTTCGGGCTGAAGGTCGCGAACGGTCCGAACATGAGCGAGGCCTCGCCATCGACGACACGGGTGTCGAGGTGCGGGACCGACATGGGCGGAGCGCCGACCGACGCCTGCGAGTACACCTTCGCCTTGTGCTGAGCGACGATGGTCGGGTTCGTGGTCTTGAGGAACTGCCCGCCGATCGGGAAGACGCCGTAGCCCTTGATCTCGGGGATGCCGGAATTCTGCAGCAGCTTGAGCGCCCAGCCACCCGCACCGACGAACACGAAGCGGGCCCTGACCTCGCTCGGGGTGTGACCGATGCTGTTGCGGTACTTGACCAGCCAGGTTCCGTCCTTCTGCTTCTTCAGGCTGCGCACCTCGTGATTCGTGCGCAACGACACGCCAGCGTCGGTCAGGTGGTCGAAGAGCTGGTGCGTGAGGGAGCCGAAGTCGACATCGGTACCGGCGGGCACACGCGTCGCAGCGAAGGGCTCGCCCTTCCGCCGCTGCTGCATGAGCAGCGGCGCCCACTTGTTGATGACGCGAGAGTCCTCGCTGTACTCGATGCCCGCGAACAGCGGCTGCTTCTTCAGCACCTCGTAGCGGTTCTTGAGGTAGGCGACGTCCTTCTCGCCCCGCACGAACGTCATGTGCGGTGTCGCGTTGATGAAGGTCGACGGCTCGTCGAGCACGCCCCGCTCCACCAGAGACGACCAGAACTGACGGCTCTGCTGGAACTGCTCGTTGATCGACACCGCCTTGGCGGGGTCGAGGGGAGCGTCGCCCTGCTGGGGCATGTAGTTCAGCTCGCACAGGGCGGCGTGGCCCGTGCCGGCGTTGTTCCACGGGTTGGAGCTCTCCTGAGCCACCTCGGAGAGTCGCTCGAAGGCGACGATCTTCCACTCCGGCTGCAGCTCGTGCAGGAGAGTACCCAGGGTGGCGCTCATGATGCCACCGCCGATCAGGACGACATCGACGTTTTCAGTCACCGAGCCAGTCTAGTTCGCGGGCGCGCTGCCGCCGACCATGCGGCGGGTTCCACCAGACCGCTTCCACATGACGGGGATGCAGTCAGGCTATGACCGCCAGGCGCTCGGCCAGGATCTCGGCGATCTGCACCGCGTTCAGCGCGGCACCCTTGCGCAGGTTGTCGTTGCTCAGGAACAGCACGAGCCCCTTGCCCTCGGGGGCGGACTGGTCGGCACGGATGCGACCCACGAAGCTCGGGTCCTGCCCCGCAGCCTGCAGCGGCGTCGGCACCTCGTCGAGCACGACGCCGGGCGCAGCGCTCAAGACCTCGCGTGCACGCTCGGGCGTGATGTCGTCGGCGAACTCGACGTTGATCGACAGCGAGTGCCCGGTGAAGACCGGTACGCGCACGCAGGTGCCGGCGACGCGAAGATCGGGGAGTTCGAGGATCTTGCGGCTCTCGTTGCGGAGCTTCTTCTCCTCGTCCGTCTCGTTGTCGCCATCCTCGACGAGGTTGCCGGCGAACGGGATGACATCGAACGCGATGGGCGCGATGTACTTCTCCGGCTCGGGGAAGTCGACCGCGGATCCGTCGTGCACGAGGCGCAGGGTGTCGCCCTGGGCCAGCACTCCCTCGACCTGACCGAGGAGCTCCTGGGCACCGGCGAGACCGGACCCGGAGACGGCCTGGTAGGTGGAGACGATCAGACGCTCGAGACCGGCCTCCGCGTGCAGCGCCTTCAGCACGGGCATCGCGGCCATCGTGGTGCAGTTCGGGTTCGCGATGATGCCCTTGGGGCGCTCGTCGATCGCGTGCGGGTTGACCTCGCTGACCACGAGCGGCACCTCGGGGTCCATGCGCCAGGCGCTGGAGTTGTCGACGACCACGGCGCCGGCTGCGGCGAATCGGGGTGCGTAGGCACGGCTCGCCGTGGCACCGGCCGAGAACAGGGCGATATCGATCCCCGCAGCGTCCGCGGTCTCAACGTCTTCCACGATGACGGTGGCGCCGCCGAACTCGATCGCCGTGCCGGCAGAGCGCGCGGACGAGAACAGCCGCAGATCGCGGATCGGGAACGACCGCTCGGCGAGAATCTCGCGCATCACGGTGCCCACCTGGCCGGTGGCGCCGACGATGGCGACGGAGAGTCCTGAATCGGAGATGCGGGTCATGATGTTCCTTGGCGTCGTGCGGTACTGCGTACGAGGCTTCGGGCGCGGCGTCGGGGTGCTGAGGCTGCGCCTGGCGCCGGTGTCAGGGTTGCGGTGAGTCTACCGCGACCGGAAGGAGTGCCGGCTCTCCGCTCCCCGCACTCGAGTCGTCGGCAGGAAAACGAGGGGGAACGGCAGAGATCAGCGGCCGGTGCCGGCGTGGACCGTGGCCTCGGCGTCGCCGTCGAGCCCATAGGCGGTGTGCACGGTGCGAGCGGCCTCGGTGAGGTCGGTGTCGCGGAGCACCACGGAGATGCGGATCTCGGAGGTCGAGATCATCTCGATGTTGATTCCTCCGGCGGAGAGCGCCTCGAAGAGCGTCGCGGAGACGCCCGAGTGCGTGCGCATGCCCGCCCCGACGACCGAGAGCTTGCCGATCTGGTCGTCGTGGATCAGGTTCTGGAACCCGACCTCGGTCTGCTCCCCCGCGAGGGCCTTGAGGGCACCGGCGGCATCCGCCTTCGGCACAGTGAAGGAGATGTCGGTGCGTCCGGTCGCCGACACGTTCTGCACGATCATGTCGACGTTGGCGCCCGACTTCGCGACGATCTTGAAGATCTCGGCGGCCTTGCCCGGCACGTCGGGCACGCCCGCGACCGTGATCTTGGCCTGGCTGAAGTCGGTGGCGACGCCGGCGACGATCGGTTCTTCCATGACTGCTCCCTCGGCTTCGCGAGGGTTCTTCATGCCCTCGCCCAGAACGTACGTGCCCTCGGACGACGAGAAGGTCGACCGGGCGTGAATGAGGACCCCGTGGCGGCGTGCGTACTCGACGGCGCGGATGTACAGCACCTTGGCCCCGTTGGCTGCGAGCTCGAGCATCTCCTCGCTCGAGACGTGGTCGAGCTTCTGCGCCTTCGGGATCACACGCGGATCGGCGGTGAAGATGCCGTCGACGTCGCTGTAGATCTCGCACACGTCGGCGTCGAGCGCGGCGGCGAGCGCGACGGCGGTGGTGTCGGATCCTCCACGACCGAGGGTCGTGATGTCGCGGGTGTCGCGGTTGAAGCCCTGGAACCCGGCCACGATCACGATCGCCCCTTCGTCGAGGGCTTCACGCAGGCGCACCGGCGTCACGTCGACGATGCGGGCGGCACCGTGCTGCGAGTCGGTGATCATGCCCGCCTGGCTGCCGGTGAAGGAGCGCGCCTCGAAGCCCATCGAGTGGATCGCCATGGCCAGCAGCGCCATCGAGATGCGCTCTCCGCTGGAGAGCAGCATGTCCAGCTCGCGCGGAGCAGGGATCGGTGCGACCTCGTTCGCGAGGTCGAGCAGCTCGTCGGTGGTGTCGCCCATGGCGCTCACGGCGACCACGACGTCGTGTCCTGCGCGACGCGTGTCGACGATGCGCTTGGCGACGCGCTTGATGCTCTCTGCGTCGGCGACGGATGAGCCGCCGTACTTCTGCACGATGAGGGCCACGATCACTCCCTGGGATGATGGGCGGATCCGCCCACGCTCATTCTACGATCGGCGCGCATGCCCCGCCGCGCATGTGACGCCTGCCGGGTGCGCGGCGAGCAGGCGTCAGAGCGAGGGCGGGAGCGCCTGGGGCGAGACCGGACGGAGGCGGCCGCCGGTGGCAGCGAACCAGCATCCGACGATGATCAGCGGGAAGCCGAGCAGCAGACCGGGAGTCAGGGGTTCGGCGAGGACGATGGCACCGAGGATGATCGCGACCACCGGATTCATGTAGGTGAACAGCGGGGCGCGCACCGGTCCGACCTCACGGATGAGCGCGAAGAACGCCAGGAACGCCACCGCCGTGCAGATCACTGCGAGTGCGAGAAGCGCGGCGATCGACGGCAGCGTGGGCACCTCGTGCTGGGTGAGCGCTCCGATCGGCAGATAGAAGATCCCGATCATCAGCAGGGACAGGGTGATGGTGCCGAGCGAGGGGACGTCGTTGAGCTTGCGCGCCACGATGAACGGCGCGATCGCGTACAGCACGGCGACCAGGAGCACCTCACCAGCGGCGAGAAGGCTGACCTCGCCGCCGAAGAGTCCAGGACCGGCGACCACGACCGCCACGCCGACGAAGCCGACCAGCAGTCCGATGCCGCGGGCGGGCCTCAGCACTCCGCGGTCACCGCCGCCCAGGGCGATCAGGGCGGCGAACAGCGGCACCGTCGCCACGAGCAGACCGGTCATGCCCGAGGGCAGCGTCATCTCGGCATGCCCGAGCAGCACGAAAGGCCCTGCCATCTCGACGGCACCGAAGGCGAGCACCCAGGGCCAGTGCTTCAGAGCGGCTCGCAGCGCTCCGCTGCGGATCGCGAAGGGCAGCAGCAGGAGAGCCGCGATGAGAGTGCGCCCCGCCACGATCGCCGGCGGGGAGAACGACTCGACCGCGACGCTGATGAACAGATACGGCACTCCCCACAGCAGCGCCATGGCCCCGAAGAGGAGCCAGCCGCGCCGCGAGAAGCCCGCGTTCGGGCTCACAGGATGCGCCGGCCCTCGAAGGCACGACCGAGGGTGACCTCGTCGGCGTACTCGAGGTCTCCGCCGACGGGCAGCCCGGAAGCGAGGCGGGAGACCGTGATCTGCATCGTCGTGAGCAGACGGCTGAGGTAGCTCGCGGTCGCCTCCCCCTCGAGGTTCGGGTTGGTGGCGAGGATGACCTCCTGCACCGTGCCGTCGGCGAGGCGTGTCATCAGCTGGGCGATGCGCAGATCGTCCGGACCGATGCCGGCGATGGGGCTGATCGCTCCGCCGAGCACGTGGTAGAGCCCGCGGAACTCCCTGGTGCGCTCGATCGCCGCGACGTCTTTCGCGTCTTCGACCACGCAGATCAGCGCCTGACTGCGGCGCGGATCGCGGCAGATGGCGCAGCGCTCCTGCTCGGCGACGTTGCCGCAGACCTCGCAGAACCGCACGCGGGTACGGATCTCGCCGAGCAGCTCGGCGAGACGCGCGACATCGAACGTCGGCGTCTGCAGGATATGGAATGCGATGCGCTGGGCGGACTTGGGCCCGATACCGGGAAGCCGTCCGAACTCGTCGATCAGCTCTTGGACGATGCCGTCATACATCAGGAGAACCTCGTCGGGGGCTCGTAGGGCTCTTCGCGCACGAACGTCGCGCCGAGCACCTGGCGGATCACGGCCTCACCGTAGCGCTGCACTCCCCCGGCGGAGGGCTGGCGCTCGACGACGACCGGCGGGGCGGCGGCGGCGACAGCGGTGCGCTGCGTCTGCGGCGCGGACCGCGCAGGAGACGCCTGCTGCGGGAGCGGCGACTCTGCGGGCGGCTCGTACGAAGGGTCGTACGGCGGCTCATCGTCGAAGGCCGGAGCCTCGTCATCGCCGGGCAGCGGGGGCTCGTCTCGGTCCACGGCACCGTCGGAGGGGGGCGCGGGAGCCGAAGCGGCAGCCTCGACCTCTTCGGGCTCGTCGTCGACGGCGAGGGGCGCCGTCGGAACTGGAGCCTGGTTCACCGGCCGCTCGGTCGCGGTCGGGATCGGCGCGACAGCCCATTCCGTCACCGCCGAGGCGGAGGCGCTGCGGGACTGCGGACGGGGGGAACCCGCTGACGCAGGCTCCGATGCGGGAGCGGCATCCGCCGGCGTCGACGCCCCTGACGGCGAGGGCTGACGCGGAGCACCTCCCGCCGGCATGGGAGCCGGCAGGTACTTCACGCGCACGCCGAGCTCGTTCTCGATCGCCGACCGCAGGTGATCGGAGGGACCGGAGCCAGGGGTCGTGCCCTTGAACTTCGCCACATCGTGCTGGCTGGTGAACCCGAGGGTCAACACCTCGGTCTCGGTGACGTAGGCAAGCGGCTGCACGGCCGTGGCCAGCAACCAGGACGTGCGGCTGATGCTCTCGAGACGCGTGAGCACCGCCGGCCACGCTGCACGGATCCGCTCGAAGGTGACCGGCCCCTGCGGTGCGGCGACCTCGGGGGCTGCTGCTTCGGGAGCGACGCCGGCGGTCTCGTCTGCGCCTCGCGCGCCTTCTCCCTGCTCGTCTGCCGGGCGCTGATCGGCGGGGGCGGACTCCGCCGCGGTGGGCGCCGGTGCCGCGGGCTCCGCTGCAGCGGCGGCGGGCGCCCCCGAAGGAGCGGCGGACGGAACCGATGCAGAAGCCGCCGGAGCTGGGGCTGCCGGGGGTGCAGACGGTGCTACCGCTGCCGGGGCCGGAGTTGCCGGGGCCGGAGCTGCCGGGGCTGCCGCGGCCGGAGCAGCAGTCGGACGGGCCGAAGCCGTGGCCGCGCGCTCGCCTCCAGCCACGGGCGCCGACGCGGCGGTGTCGGTCGCTCCGGCGAGGACGCGCGCGACCATGAGCTCGAGGTGCAGCCGTGGCGAGGTGGCACCGGACATGTCGTCGAGGGCGGCGCTGACCACATCGGCCGTGCGCGAGAGCCTGGCGGAGCCGAATGCGTCGGCCTGAGCCCGCATGCGCTCCAGGTCGTCTTCCGCGACCCCGCGCAGGACGGCGGAGGCTCCGGGCCCGACCGCCGCGATCACGATGAGGTCGCGCAGACGCTCGAGCAGGTCGTCGACGAAGCGGCGAGGGTCCTGGCCGGTCTGCACCACACGGTCGATCGCGGGGAAGGCTGATGCGGCGTCGCCGGCCGCGAGCGCGTCGACGATCTCGTCGAGCAGCGCAGCGTGCGTGTATCCGAGCAGGGCGACAGCGCGCGCGTAGCCCACCGTGACCGTCTCGGACCCGGCCGGAGCGTCCGACCCGGCGATCAGCTGGTCGAGGAGCGAGAGGGTGTCACGCGGCGAACCGCCACCCGCGCGGACCACGAGCGGGAGCACACCCTGCTCGACGATCACGCCCTCCTCGGCGCACAGCTTGGCGACGTACTCGAGCATCGCGGCAGGCGGCACGAGTCGGAACGGATAGTGGTGGGTGCGCGAGCGGATGGTGCCGAGCACCTTCTCGGGCTCGGTGGTCGCGAAGATGAACTTGACGTGCTCCGGCGGCTCTTCGACGAGCTTCAGCAGCGCGTTGAACCCCTGGGGCGTCACCATGTGCGCCTCGTCGAGGATGAAGATCTTGTAGCGGTCGCGGCTCGGGGCGAAGGTGGCCCGCTCACGCAGGTCGCGCGCGTCGTCGACGCCGTTGTGGCTCGCGGCGTCGATCTCGACCACGTCGAGCGATCCACCGCCGGCGCGCGACAGCTCGACGCAGCTCGGGCACACTCCGCAGGGCACGTCGGTAGGCCCCTCGGCGCAGTTCAGGCACCGCGCCAGGATGCGCGCAGACGTCGTCTTCCCGCACCCGCGAGGACCGGAGAACAGGTAGGCGTGGCCGACCCGGTCGCCTCGCAGCGCCGTCATCAGCGGATCGGTCACCTGGGACTGCCCGATCATCTCGCCGAATGCTTCGGGGCGGTAGCGGCGGTAGAGGGCTGTGGTCACCACAACAGCCTACGGCGTGCCACCGACCTTCGGCGGGCCGAGCGGTCAGTCGATCGGTTCGATCACCGGGATCGCCGTGGTGATCACGGGAACGGACGCCGACATGCGCGTCCCGTCCTCGCGTCGGGCGTCGGCGAACTGCCGGAGGGTCGGCCGTCCGGGGATCAGCGGACCCTGATCGGCGAGCGGCACGACGACCTCATCCTCCACCGTCGCGATGTAGGCCGTGTCCCGCACGCTGAAGGGCACGGGCGGCCCGTTGCGCACTTCCACGCGGAGCTCGTCCTTCGTCACCGTCACCCTCAAGGTCGACCCCTGCCACTGCAGCGGGAACGACAGCGACGGCCATCCGGCAGGGAGCCTCGGGTCGAAGCTGAGGTCGCCGGCATAGTCGCGCATACCGCCGAAACCGCACACCAGCGCTGTCCACACCCCGCCCGCCGACGCCACGTGCACGCCGTCAGCCGCGTTGTGGTGCAGGTCGTGCAGGTCGACGAACAGCGACTGCTCGAAGTACTTCTGCGCGAGGTCCTGGTACCCCACCTCGGCCGCCAGGATCGACTGCACGACGGCCGACAGCGTCGAGTCGCCGGTGGTCAGCGGGTCGTAGTAGTCGAAGTCGGCCTTCTTCTCCTCCGGCGTGAAGTGATTGCCCTGCAGGAACAGCGCGAGCACGACATCCGCCTGCTTGAGCACCTGGAACCGGTAGATCACCAGAGGGTGGAAGTGCAGCAGGAGCGGACGCTGTTCGGCCGGGGTGTTGGCGAGGTCCCAGACCTCGCGCTCGAGGAACAGCGAGTCCTGCGGGTGGATGCCGAGCCCCTCGCTGTAGGGGATGTACATCGCCTCGGCCGCGCGGTCCCAGGCCTCGGCCTCTCCTGGTCCGAGTCCCGTGCGATCGACGAGCTTCACGTAGTCCTCGGGATAGCTCTCGCGGATCTCGCGCACGACCTTGGCCGCGTAGCGGAGGTTGTAGCGCGCCATGACGTTCGTGTACAGGTTGTCGTTGACGACCGTCGTGTACTCGTCAGGGCCGGTGACGCCATGGATGTGGAACGTGTCGATCCCGTCGCCCGCCCCGGTCTCCTCGACCAGACGCGAAGCACGCCAGAACCCGAGCGTCGCCCACAGCCGCGCGGTCTCGATCGCGATGTCCGCGCCCTCGCGGCGCAGGAACTCCTCGTCCCCGGTGGCACGCACGTACTTGCCGAGCGCGAAGCTGATGTCGGCGTTGATGTGGTACTGCGCGGTGCCGGCGGCGTAGTAGGCGGAGGCCTCCTCGCCGTTGATCGTGCGCCACGGGAACAGGGCTCCTGCCTCGTTGAGCTGGGCCGCCCTGCGCCGTGCGGCCGGCAGCATCCCCACCCGTGCGCGGAGGGCGTTGTAAGCCCACCGGGGCGACGTGTAGGTGAGGAAGGGGAGCACGTAGATCTCGGTGTCCCAGAAGTAGTGGCCGCTGTATCCCGAACCCGAGACGCCCTTGGCCGGCACTCCGGCGCCGTCGGCGCGCGCCGATGCCTGAGCGAGCTGGAAGAGGCACCAGCGGGTGGCCTGCTGCAGGTCGTCCCTTCCTCCGATCTGCACGTCGCTGCGGTCCCAGAACGCGTCCAGCCACTCCCTCTGACGACGGAACACCGTCTCGACGCCCTCGTCCGCAGCCCGATCGAGCGTGCGCCGGCACCGGCCGACCAGCTCCCTCGGGGGCACGCCACGCGACGTGTGGTAGCTGACGAGCTTGGTCACGGTGATCGGCACACCGGCCTTCGCCTGCACGCGGAAGACGTTCTTCGCGATGTCGGGCTCGACGAGCGTGCGGGCGTTGAACTCGTTCTCGGTCTCCACCACGTGGTCGGCGACCACCGCGACCGTCATCCCCGAATCGGCGACGCGGTAGGAGAGCGCAGAGCGCAGCCCGTCCTGCCAGTGCTCGGCGGGCTCCAGCACGCGATCGGCGATCTTCTCGGCCTTGCGGGGGTCGAACGCCGCGGCCTTGGTGCCGATCGGCGTACCGGCGTAGACACCGGCGCCGTCCTGCCTGTTCAGCAGCTGGCAGCTGATCGTGACCGGCGCATCCGCGTTCTCGACCACCACCTCGAGTCGCAGTACCGCGAGGTGGCGCTCCTCGAAGCTCACGATCCGCTCGTCACGCATCCGCACCCGCTTGCCCGACGGCGTCTCCCACACGACGAAGCGCTCGAGCACGCCGGTGCGCAGGTCGAGGGTGCGACGGTACTCGCGCACGTCGGCGTCGTCGAGCGAGATCGGCTCGTCGTCGACGTACACCCGCATGACCTTGGCATCCGGTGCGTTGACGATCGTCTGCCCGACCTCGGCGAAGCCGTAGGCCTGTTCGGCATGGCGGATCGGCCACGTCTCGTGCAGCCCGTTGATGAAGGTGCCGTGCTCCTGGGCGCCGCGACCCTCGATGTGGTTGCCGCGCAGACCCAGGTAGCCGTTGCCGACCGAGAACAGCGTCTCGCCGACGCCTTCCTCCGAGTAATGCGTGTCGATCAGACGCCACGGGTCGACGGGGAAGCGGTCGCGATCGATCATGCGGACTCCGGGGTCTCGGTGCGGGAGGCGGGAAGGAAGACGGCGAGGTCGTCGACGACGACGGTCGCACCGGCGGCCCGGAGGGCGTCTGCGCCCGTGCCCCGGTCGACGCCGACGACGGTCGCGAAACCGGCTGCGGCGGCGGAAGCGGCGCCGGACGTGGCGTCTTCGACGGCTACGGCGCGGGCCGGGTCGACGCCGAGGACGGCGGCACCGGCGGCGAACATGTCGGCTGCGGGCTTGGAGGCCAGACCATCGCGCTCGGCGACGACGCCATCGACCACGATGCGGAAGAAGGAGCGGATGCCGGCGGCGCCGAGGACCTCTTCGGCGTTCTTGGAGCTCGAGACCACCCCGAGCGGGATGCCGGCCTCGTGCAGAGCCTCGACGAGGGCGAGCGAGCCGGGATACGCGGCGATGCCCTGACCGCGCAGCGATGCGGCGAACGCGGCGTTCTTACGGTTGCCGATACCGCACACGGTCTCGGCTGAGGGGTCGTCGTCGACGTCGCCCCATGGCAGCTCGACGTTGCGACTGCGCATCAGGCTCGCCACGCCGTCGTAGCGCTTCTTGCCGTCGACGTAGTCGTAGTAATCGGCATCGTTGTACGGCGGAGTGATGCCCCATCGGGCGAAGACGTCGTCGAAGACGGCCTTCCACGCACGCATGTGCACCTCGGCCGTGGGGGTCAGCACGCCGTCGAGGTCGAACAGCACGCCGTCAGCGTGGAACAGGTCGGGCAGTGCTTCGGGCACAGAGCCTCCAGGAGAAGGGCGATCGTCGGGCCGGCACCTCTCCGTGCCACTGTGCAAGCGTAATGCGGTGACGCGCCACGGGGTAACCCCCGAGAGCGGATCAGAGCAGCTCGGCCGTCTGCCTGGCGATCTGCAGTTCCTCGTCGGTGGGCACCACCAGCACCGTGACGCGAGACGCATCCGCGGAGATGCGCCGGATGCCCCGCTCGCGCGCCTCGTTCCTCGCCCCGTCGATCTCCACACCGGCGAACCCGAGCGTCGCCATGGCCGCAGCGCGCACCGGGGCCGCGTTCTCGCCCACACCGGCCGTGAAGGCGATGACGTCCACTCCCCCGAGCTGTGCGATATAGGCACCTGCGTACGCACGCAGGCGGTGCACGTAGACGTCGAAGGCGAGGATCGCCGCGTCGTCCTCGGCCTCGACACCGGCGAGGATGTCGCGCATGTCACTGCGCCCCGCGAGGCCGGCGAGCCCGCTGCGGGTGTTGAGCAGGGAATCGAGGTCGTCGATCGACAGGCCGGCGCGGCGCGACAGGTGCACGAGCGCCGCCGGGTCGATGTCTCCGGAGCGTGTGCCCATGACCAGGCCCTCGAGCGGCGTGAGGCCCATCGAGGTCTCCACCGACTTGCCGCCGTCGATCGCGGTCACCGACGCGCCGTTGCCGAGGTGGAACACCAGCTGACGGAGCTCGGAGATGTCGCGGCCGAGGAACGCGGCGGCCGACTCGCTCACGTACTGGTGGCTCGTGCCGTGGAAGCCGTAGCGTCGCACCCGATGCTCCGCGGCGAGCGCGGCGTCGATCGCATAGGTGTAGGCGGCGGGCGGGAGCGTCTGGTGGAAGGCGGTGTCGAACACCGCGACGTGCGGCACCTCGTCGAACACCGCCCGCGCGGCACGGATACCGGCGAGGTTCGCGGGGTTGTGCAGCGGCGCGAGCACCGCGAGCTCGTCGATCTGACGTTCCACGTCGGCGTCGATGAGGGTCGGGGCGTAGAAGCGCGCACCACCGTGGACGACGCGATGCCCGACCGCGACGGGGCGGTGGTCGTCGAGCGAGGGGCCGTGAGCGGCGAACTGCTCTCGCATCACCTCGAACGCCTCAGCGTGGTCGGCGATCGGCCGCTCGCTGCGGAAGGTGGCATCGAGCATCGTCGGCACGGCATCGCCGTCGACGACGGGGCGCACGGTGTGGGCGACCGGGCTGGCCTGCTGACCGATGCGCTCGATCAGTCCGCTCGCGAGCAGGTTCTCCTGCTCGATGTCGATCAGGCTGTACTTCAGTGACGAGGATCCGCTGTTGATGACCAGGATGGCGCTCATGCCGGGTCCTCCGTCTGCTCTGTCGTCCGCTCTGCTCCCTGCGCCTGGATGGCCGTGATCGCCACCGTGTTGACGATATCGGCGACGAGGGCACCACGGGAGAGATCGTTGATGGGCTTGTTGAGGCCCTGCAGCACCGGTCCGATCGCGACGGCGCCGGCCGAGCGCTGCACGGCCTTGTACGTGTTGTTGCCGGTGTTGAGGTCGGGGAACACGAACACGGTCGCCCTGCCCGCCACGGCAGAGTCGGGGAGCTTGGCCTTGGCCACTGCCGCGTCCGCCGCCGCGTCGTACTGGATCGGGCCCTCGACGGGAAGCTCGGGGGCGCGCTCGCGCACGAGAGCCGTGGCCGCGCGCACCTTGTCGACATCGGCACCGGAGCCGGACTCCCCCGTCGAGTACGAGAGCATCGCCACCCGTGGATCGATGCCGAACTGCCGGGCGGTCGTCGCCGACGAGACCGCGATGTCGGCGAGCTGCTCGCTGGTGGGGTCGGGGATCACGGCGCAGTCGCCGTAGACGAGCACGCGGTCGGCGAGCGCCATCAGGAACACGCTGGAGACCACGTTCACACCCGGCTTGGTCTTGATGATCTCGAACGACGGGCGGATCGTGTGCGCCGTGGTGTGCGCGGCGCCGGAGACCATGCCGTCGGCGAGTCCGAGATGCACCATCATGGTGCCGAAGTACGACACGTCGGTCACGGTGTCGGCGGCCTGAGCGATGGTGATCCCCTTGTGCGCCCGCAGCCGTGCGTACTCCGCGGCGAAGCGCTCGACGAGGCCGGGGTCGTTGGGACTGAGCACCTGAGCCGCAGCGATGTCGATCCCCAGCTCGGCCGCCCGACCACGGATGGCCGCCTCGTCGCCGAGGATCGTCAGATCGGCCACCTCTCTCGCCAGCAGCGTCGCCGCGGCGCGGAGGATGCGGTCGTCGTCCCCTTCCGGCAGCACGATGCGACGGCGGTCCGCGCGGGCGCGCTCGATGAGTCCGTACTGGAACATCAGCGGCGTCACCACGTGCGCTTCCGCGAGCCCGAGCTGCTCCGTCAGCTCCGTGATGTCGACGTGGGCCTGGAAGAGGGCGAGCGCACGGTCGTACCGTGTTCGCGAGTCGGCGGAGATGCGTCCTCGAGTGCTCATCACCCGGACCGCCGTGTCGTAGGTGCCCAGATCGGTGGTGATGATCGGCACCGACGACGCGAAGCCGTCGAGCAGCTGCACGATGGGCTCCGGCAGCGGGAACGGTCCGTTCAGGATGATGCCGGCGATGCGCGGGAAGGTGCCGGACGAATCGGCCAGCAGCGCGGCGAGCAGCACCTCGGTACGGTCGGCGGGGATCACCACCACGGCCTCTTCGGTGAGCCGCGGCAGCACATTGACCATCGACATGCCGGCGACGACGATCGTCAGCGCCTCTCGCGTCAGCCGGCCGTCATCGCCTTTGAGCAGGGTGCCGTCGACGGCGGCGAGGATGCCGCGGATCGAGGGCGCGACCAGTGCGCGGTCCTCGGGGATCGCCCACACGGGTGTGCTCTCGGCCGGCAGGGCTGCGTGCACGGCAGCGACGATGTCGTCGAGCGCTGCGGGATCGGCGCGGTTCACGGCGACGGCGAACAGCTCCGCACGCTCCTCCGCGAGCTCGGACAGGGCGAGAGCGGCGATCTGCGCGATCGCCGCGGCCGGACGAGCCGTCGTCGTGCCCAGCTGCTCGGCCTGACGCTGTTGGTCGCGGCCGCTGAGCACGAGCAGCACCGGCGCACCGAGGTTCGCCGCGATCCTGGCGTTGAAGCCGAGCTCGGCGGGACTCGCCACATCGGTGTAGTCGCTGCCGACCACGACCACGGCGTCGCACTGCGCCTCGACGGCCTTGAATCGCGCCACGATCGTCGACAGCGCCGCCTCGGGGTCGGCGCGCACATCGTCGTAGGTGACGCCGATGCAGTCGTCGTAGTCGAGGTTCACCCCGTCGTGGGCGAGCAGGAGCTCCAGGATCTCGTCTCGTTCCGTGACCGACCGGGCGATGGGCCGGAACACGCCGACCCGCGGCGAGACGCGCATCAGGGCATCGAGAGCCCCGAGGGCGATCGTCGACTTGCCGGTATGGCCTTCGGCCGAGGTGATGTAGATGCTCTGCGCCACGGCTTCAGCTTAGGCGCGGCGTCGATGAACGCACCGAGCGTCGCACCGGATCAATTGCCTGGCGTCACCCGCACGGTCCGGACAGGGCGTCGACGACAGCCGTGGCGTCGGCCCCGAACCGGGAGTAGTAGTCGCGGTCGGTGTTGATCTGCACCCGATGGATCGCGTGCGACGGCTCCATCGTCTGCCAGTCGGGGAGCCGTCCGAGCCGCTCGAAGAACAGCGTCGTCGCCGTCGCGGGATCCATCCTCTGCTCGGCGCTGCCCCACCACTCCTGCTGCTGGAACAGTCCGATGCTGGTGGTGCGCGAACCGTCGGGGTTCGTGAATCCGCGCGTCTCCCAGTCGCCGTAGTCGATGTTGCGCAGGCTGCTCTCGCCCATCGCCGTCATCACACCGAGGATCTGCCCGTCCCGTCCGAAGCCGAGCGCCCCCGCCGTGCGGATGATCGTGGCGGCGTTCTCGAGCTGCTCGCCGCTCCAGCCCTCGATCCCCGCCGTGGGGAACGTCTGCGGATCGTCGATGCAGATCGGTGCGGGATCGCGCGCGAGACCGAGCGGGATCAGGACGAAGAGGCCGACGGCCACGATGAGCGCACCGGCGGAAAGCAGAAGGCGCTGCGCGATCTTCCGGCGCCGGAGGCGATTCGCCGCCTGGCGTCGAGCACCGGGCTTGCGCCGGCGCTTCGCGGTTCCTCGCCGCGTCGTCTTCCTCGCCGCCGGCTTGCGCTTCGCCCGCGACGCCGGTGCGGCACTCATACGGGCAGGGCTCCGCGCTCGGCTCTCGGGCGGCGACCGACGAAGGCGGCCACGCCGCCGCCGATGGCGCCGAACAGGTGCCCCTGCCAGGAGATGCCCTCGGCGACACCGAAGACGCCGGCGAACATCGATCCCCCGTACACCCCGATCACGACCACGGCGATCACGGCGTAAAGGATGCGGTGCGCGACGCGGCCGGGGGCGAACACCCGCATGACGACATAGCCGAAGTAACCGAACACCAGCCCCGATGCGCCGACCGTGAGTGTGCCCGGCGCGTTGAACACCCAGGTGCCGATGCCGCCGACGAGCGCGACGACGGCCGTGACGGCCCAGAACCGGCGGGTGCCCTCCACGGCGACGAGGCACCCGAGCACCAGGAACGGCACCGAGTTCGCGATGAGATGCTGCCAGTTCGCGTGCAGGAGTGGCCCGAGCACGATGCCCCCGAGTCCGGAGGCGTCCCAGGAGCGCAACCCGAAGCCGGTGAAGGAGCCGGGGAGGATCGCGTCGGCGAACTGCACGACCCACATGGCGACGAGCAGCAGCACCGGTGAGGCGAATCGGCCGAGCGGGTGCTGCGCCTGAGGCGGGGTGACGGTCACCGGACGATTGTCGCAGGTGCAGCCAGGAGACGACTGAGCGTCGGACGGACCCGCCCGCCCGCCGGAAATGAAAGTGACCCTCCGCGCACCCAGCAGAGCCCGGTTACCCTTGCTGCGTTTCCGCCCTGGGGGAATTGGCCTGGATGCCGCCACGCGGAGAGCCGTCAACCATCCTAACCCGACCGGCGCCGCGTTTCGAACCGCGCTCCCCTGCGCGCCTATCCGGTGCACGCATCCTCAGGGGAACCTGCCAGAGCGGCGCATCGTGCGCAGGGTTACGATCGAGTGACGCGCACCGCAGCGCCGCGATGTGAGAGGGAACGCATGCCAGAGAACGCCCCCCTGATGCCGGTGACGATCGACGCCGAACGCTTCGCCGCGCAGACGTCGGCCATCCTCGGTTCGATCGGCCAGGTCATCGACGGGAAACCGGATGCGGTGCGCAGCGCTCTCGTATGCCTGCTCGCCGAAGGGCACCTGCTCATCGAGGACGTTCCCGGCGTGGGGAAGACGATGCTCGCCAGGGCTCTCGCCGCCAGCGTGGACGCGACGGTGCGACGCATCCAGTTCACCCCGGATCTGCTGCCGGGCGACGTCACGGGCGTCTCGGTCTACAACCCGGTCGACCGCGAGTTCGAGTTCAAGCGCGGTGCCGTGTTCGCGCACATCGTGATCGCCGACGAGATCAACCGCTCCTCCCCCAAGACGCAGTCCGCCCTGCTGGAGGCGATGGAGGAGGGCCAGGTCACGGTCGACGGCTCCACCCACCAGCTCCCCCAGCCGTTCCTGGTCGTCGCGACCCAGAACCCCCTGGAGATGGAGGGCACGTACGCCCTCCCCGAAGCGCAGCGCGATCGGTTCATGATGCGCATCTCGATGGGATACCCCGACGCCGCGGCCGAGGCCCTCATGCTGCGCCAGCGGGACGTGGTGAGCCCGCTCGCCGCCGTCTCGCCCGTCGCCGATGCATCCTCGATAGCGCAGCTCATCGCATGGGCACGGTCCGTGCACGTCGCGCCGGCCCTCGAGGAGTACACGGTCGCCCTCGCGCAGGCGACGCGCAACGACCCGAACCTCCACCTCGGCGCCAGCCCCAGGGCCACGCTGCAGCTGGTCAGGGCGGCGAAGGTGTGGGCGGCGCTCGACGGCCGCGACTACGTGATCCCCGATGACATCACTGCCCTGCTCATCCCGGTCCTCGCGCACCGTCTGCTTCCGGCGCGCGGCGCACATCGCACGGGAGCCCAGCCCGTCGAGGCCGCTCTCACCCAGATCGTCGAGCGGGTGCGCGTACCCGTCGCGACCCGTTCCTGACACACCGATCATGCGACGACGACGAGCCCTCACCGGTCGCGGCGCCGGAGCGCTCGTCGCCGCGCTCTGCTGCATGATCGCCGCGAACCTGCTGGGCACCCGCATCCTGCTGTACCTCGGCGTGCTGCTGGCGGCGGTCACGCTCTTCTCCCTCCTCGCCGTCAGGCTGCCCCGACGATCCGGCACCGTCACGCGGCAGATCTCCACCGATCTGCTGACGGTGTCCGAGACGTCCCGCGTGACCGTGCGCTTCTCGCTGCGCGCGATCCGCGTCCCCCGCGGGCTCTGGCACGATGTGCTCCCCGACGCGGTGTCGGGCGACTCCGGCGGCGAGTATCCTCCGGAGAACGGGCAGCTCAGCTACCTGATCACCGGTGTCAGAAGAGGCGTCTGGCCGTTGGGTCCGCTGATGCTGCGCACCGTCGACCCGTTCGGGCTGGCCCAGCGTGAGCAGGCGTTCGGCGAGACCCGGAGCGTCACCGTGGTGCCAGAGGTGTTCGCCCTCGCCCCGCTCGCCGTGCGGGTCGGGGCGGCCGGGGGGACAGCGCACACCTCATCGACCAGGCTCGGACAGGGCAGTGACAACCTCTCGCCGCGCGGCTACATCCCGGGGGATTCGATGCGGCGCATCCACTGGCGTGCCACGGCACACCGCGGTCAGCTCATGGTTCGCCAGGAAGAGGAGGAGTCCAGCCCCGACGCGGTGGTCGTGCTGGACCGGAGCGGGCGCCGCTGGGATACCCAGGGGAGCGACGTCGATCCTGCCTTCGAATCCGCCGTCTCGCTGTGCGCGTCCGCGGCCGTGCATCTGGCCTCCGAGGGGTACAGCGTCGACGTGATCGACAGCGCAGGCACGCTGCTCGGCGCCCTCCGCGGGCACGAGGACGACCGCGACAGCCTGCTCGCAGCGCTCGCGATGGTCACGCCTCGCGGGGAGAGCCGCGACCTGATGGCACTCATCGGAGGCACGCCTCCCGGACCGCTCGTCTACATCACCGGGCGCCTCGATGAGGAGGACGCCACACTGCTGAGGTCGGCGGGCGCCGCAGCGCCGATGCTGTTCAGCACCGAGCTTCTTCCGGGGGCCACCGAAGCGGCGGCACGTCATGGGTGGACCGTCGCGCCCCTCGGCGAGGACATCTCGGCCGCGTGGGAGGATGCCGTCTCCGCACGGATCGGAGTCGGCGATGTTCCGCGCTGAGCACGCCCCGCCGAGCCCCGCCGCCGTCGAGCGCAGGCCGGCGTTCTGGCACCGCGACCACGACGATCCCCCCGGGGCCGTCGGTCCCGGCGCGCTCGCGGCGACGGCGGCACTCGTGGCCATGTGGCCGTTCACCTCGGTGATCGCACCCGGGGCGTGGTCGTTCACCGTGATCGCGGTCATCGTCGCCGTGGCCGGGTCGGGAATGCTCGCGCGGCACCTGCTGCGTCGCCGGGCTGCCTGGGTGCAGGACCTCGCCACGCTCGCTGTGCAGATCGTGGTCGCCGTCGCCGTGGTGACGCTGCTCATCGCCGGCGATACGGCTCTCTTCGGCATCATCCCGACGTCGGAGACCGCGACGCTGTTCGGCGTGCTGGGCGCCTCCGCGGTCGAAGCGGTCGTGTTCGGGTCCGCTCCTCTGGACCCGTCCCCCGGCCTCGCGGCCGCGATGGGCGTCGGCTTCGCGGTGGTCGCCATCCTGCTCGACCACCTCGTGGCGCACCGGTCGGCCGTGCTGGCGGTGCTCCTGACCGGAGTCGTCGGCGCGGTGCCGATGATCGTCACGCTCGGCGACACCAACGTCGCCTGGTTCGTGCTGTTCGGCGTGATCGCACTGCTGCTGCTCCGCTACACGGCCAGGAAGCATCCCGAGTCCCCTCGCCGTTCGTCGACGTCTCTGGCTGTGGCGGTGGGGGCTGCCGCGCTTGCGACGACCGTGGCCATCGCCCCACTGCTTCCCGTCACCGCGAGCCTCGCCGGCAACGGAACCGGGGTGACCGTGGACGCCTCGCTGCGCCTCGGTGACGATCTGCGACAGCCGAACCCGGTCGAGGTGCTCACGGTGGCCGCCGAGGGCGAGACCGCGCCCTACCTGCGCCTGACCACCCTCTCCCGCTTCGACGGCCGCGTCTGGCAGCCCGACGACAGCGATCTGCAGGCGCAGGACGACGGGTTCGGGCCCCCGGAATGGGCAGAGGACATCGCGACGGAGGAGCAGAACACCTCGATCAGGGTGCTGCGGATGTCGAGCTCCTGGCTACCCGTGCCCTATCCCGCAACCGCCGTGCAGGGCCTCAGCGACGCGTGGCGGATCGCTCCGGACAATCGCACGCTCTACTCCCGGGGCGCGGACGCCGTCGGCAACGACTACACGGTCACCTCCACGCGGCTCATCCCCACCCTCGAACAGATCAGGGCGGTCGATGCCGCGTCGCCGGTGGTCGACCCCGACGCCGAACCGGTCGAGCTGCCGGGCATCATCAGCGAGCTCGCCGACGATGTGACCGCGGCCGCGAGCACCGACTACGACCGGCTCGTCGCGCTGCAGAACTGGTTCCGCTCGCAGTTCACCTATTCACTCGAGACGCCGGTGGAAGAGGGCTTCGACGGGACGGGAGCCGACGCCGTCGCGGAGTTCCTCGACGTCCGTTCCGGATACTGCGTGCATTTCGCCGGGGCGTTCGCTCTGATGGCGGAGAGCCTCGACATGCAGGTGCGCATCGTCGTGGGGTACCTCCCCGGCTCCCTCACCGACGAGAAGCGCGGCAGCGAGTCGGTGTTCTCCGTGACCAGCGACCGGCTGCACTCCTGGCCGGAGGTGCTGTTCCCCGGCATCGGATGGGTGCCCTTCGAGCCCACCGCCTCCCTGGGCGTGCCCACCGCGTTCCGTCCCGGAGCGACGCAGGGCGGCAGCGCCGGAACCCCGTCGACACCCGCTCCGACCACGGCGCCGCAGGCCGAGGAGACGTCCGGTCCGGAGATCGATCGCAACGACGCCGGAGGCGACTCGGCCAGCAGCGACGAGCTGCGTCGCCTCGACCCGACGCCGGTCGTCTTCACTGCGTTCGGCGTCGCCGTGGTGCTCCTGCTTCCTGCGATGATCCGCCTCGTGGAACGCCGCATGCGCCTGAGCAGAGCGCGCCGAGGGGACTCCGCGGCTGCATGGGCCGAGTTGCGGGATACGCTGATCGACCTGCAGATCCCCGTCTCGGACGCCGACACCCCCCGAGTGCGCGCAGCCGGCCTGGTGGCACAGCATCAGATCCCTGCCGAGGCGATGCGGCAGCTCACGGACGCGGTCGAGCGCTCGAACTACGCCCGCGCCGACGAGAGGGCCGACGATCTCGCCGAGCCCGTGGAGGAGGTGCTGACCGGATTGCGTCGGAGCGCCGACCGCAGGACGAGGGTGCAGGCGGTGGTGCTGCCGCGTTCTCTGTACGCTCCGCGAGCCGCCGAGCCGGGCGTGACGACGGCCTGAGCAGTGCCGCGGTGCCGACCGCTCAGGCGGCGTGAGCGGTGCAGCGCACGGCGTCGCAGCCTTCGCAGACCACGAACTGCGATCGACACGACAGATCGGGGCAGTTCGCGGTGCGCTTGGTCGGCGCGCCGCACCCGATGCATTCCCCGATGACGGCTGCGTGGTCGGAGAAGTCGACGGACCCTCGACCATCGAACACGTAGAGCGATCCGTCCCAGAGCCCGTCGTCGCCGAACTTCTCGCCGTATCGGACGATGCCGCCTTCGAGCTGATACACCTCACCGAACCCGCGGGCCGTCATCAGGCTGGACAGCACCTCGCAGCGGATGCCACCTGTGCAGTACGTGACGACGGGCTTGCCCTTCAAATCGTCGTAGACGCCGGAGTCGAGGAGCTCGACGAAGTCCCTGGTGGTCTCCGTGTCGGGCACGATGGCCCCACGGAAGCGCCCGATCTGCGCCTCGAGGGCGTTCCTCCCGTCGAAGAACACCACGTCGTTGCCGCGTTCTTCCACGAGGCCGTGCAACTCCTCCGGGGTCAACCGGGTGCCGCCGCCGACCACACCGTCCTCGTCGACGCGAAGCTCCCCCGGTGCGCCGAACGACACGATCTCGTCACGCACCTTGACGCTGAGCTTCGGGAAGTCGAGGCTGCGACCCTCGGCGTCCAGACCGGTCCCCTCGCTCCATTTGATGTCGGCACCGGCGAACGGGCGGTACGAGCGGAACGAACGCAGCCACTTCTTGAGCGCGGTGATGTCGCCGCCGAGCGTGCCGTTGATGCCGTCCTTCGAGATGAGCAGGCGTCCGCGCAGGCCCAGTGCCTCGCCGAGGTCACGCTGCCAGACGCGGATGGCATCCGGGTCGGCGAGCGGGGTGAACGCGTAGAAGAGGACGATCTTTGGTGTTGCCACCTAGGGATTTTACGTCGTCCGCCTGCGCCCCCCGCATTCCCCGTGGCGCGGTCATCTCACGTCGCGGGAAAGGAAAGCGGCTCCTCCCGCGATCAGCGCGGCGAGCACCCATCCGGCGGAGACCAGGAGAGCGACCGGCCCGGTCAGCTCCTGATGCGGTGGGATCCCCACTGCGCCCATGTCGAACCGGAAGCCTTCGAGCAATGCGAGAAGCGGCAGATACGCGGCACCGGTGCTCCAGAACATCGCGACGATGACCGCCACCCCCATCGAGAGAGCCGAGACGAAGAGTGCCGCGAGGTGGGCTTGCACGATGAGTCCGATCCCCATGCCCCAGAGGGAGGCGAGCGCGCCGAGCACGAGGGTGGAGAGAAGCACCGACCACTCCACCGGGAGTCCTCCCATGACGATCGTCAGCGCCGAGTGTCCGCCGAGCACGGCCGCGAGCGCGACCACGGCACCGCCCACCGCGCACGTGATCGTCCTGACCAGGAGCATCACCCACCGTCGCTGCATCGTCAGACGTTGCGCGACCACCCCGTCCCGACGGTCGATCGTGTACCGGAACGAGCCGTAGACGGCGGCGAGGATCCCCGCGTAGGTCGCGAGGACGGTGCTGAGCGGGGCTGCGAGCTCCGCGCGGGCGTCGACGGAGGCATTCGCGACCTCGGACGGGATGCTCGCCGCCAGCGTCAGCGACATCGCGAACGCCGCGACCGCGACCCCGAGGAGGACGACATCGCCCGCGAGGCTGCGCGTCTGAGCACGCAGCGCCCGACCGATCACGCAGCGCTCCGGCGCCCTCGCACCCAGGCGATCGCGAGCAGCCCGAACGTCCACGCGAGCCCGACGGCGACGGCAGGGGCGAGCTCCAGCAGCCTGCCCTGATACCCGGGCACACCGATGGCGGCGATGGCCAGGCCGGGCGAGAACTTCGCGACCTCCGGCGCCGTGCGCAGCAATGCGAACTCCAGCGCCATCGGGAACACGAGGACGATGATCGCCGTGGCGTAGTAGTTCTGGGTGATCCAGCCGATCGCGCCGCCGATGAGCGCACCGAGAATCGTGCCGACCAGAGCCCCCGCGTAGATGCGCCAGGCTTCCTGGGTGAGGGTCGGAGCCACACCGTCCTGAACGAGGAAGACGAAGACGCCCGCGGTCCACAGCGCGAAGACACCGAGCGACAGGGCGACGGCCACCGCCACGCCTGCCACGAGCTTTCCGCCGAAGGTTCGCGGGAACCCCACTGCCGTGAGTGTCCGGTCCATCGACGCGTAGTAGTACTCCCTGGTCACCGCGTAGGCGCTGACGAACGCGGCGGAGATCACCGACCACGCCAGCGGCTCGAGGAGACGGGCGGTCGCCACCCCGGCAGCGACACCCCCGAGATCGAAGCGCGAACCGTCCGAGAAGAGCACGAACAGCGGCATGAGCACCGCGACGAGATAGACGGCGAGAACCGAGGGACCGCTCACGGACCGCAGCATCTCCCCGCGGATGACACCCCTCATGCCGATGCTCCCTCGACGAGATCGAAATACCTGCTCTCGAGCGAGTCGACGTCTCCCGCCACGAGCTCGCTGAGCGGGCCGGCGAAGAGCGCGCGACGCTTGATGACCACGACCTGGTCGACGACCTGTTCGAGTTCCGGGAGCTGATGGCTGGAGACCAGGACCGTCCCTCCCCGCGCGACGAAGTCACGGAGGAAGCGGCGGAGCCAGCGGATGCCGTCGGGATCGAGGCCGTTCGCCGGCTCGTCGAGGATGAGGGTGCGTGGAGAGCCGATCAGTGCGGCCGCCAGACCGAGTCGCTGCGTCATGCCCGTCGAGAAGGCCTTCACCCGACGACGGGCATCATCCGCGAGGCCGACCTCTTCGAGCACCTCGTCCACGCGTCGACGGGGCGCGCCGGCTGCGAGTCGGCAGATCTCCAGATGCCGCCGCGCGGTGATGCCCGGTTCGAACCCGAAGCCGTCCATATGCACTCCGACGCGCGACGCCGGATCGCGCCGCGCCGCGAACGGCTCCCCGTCGATCAGACAGTCGCCGCTCGTGGGCCTGAGCAGACCGACGATGGCCCGCAGGGTCGTCGATTTGCCCGCGCCGTTCGGCCCGAGCAGACCGACGATCGAACCGCGCGGCACGGCGAACGACAGGTCCTCGACCGCCGCCCGATGCCCGAACCTCTTGGTGAGCGCTCGCACCTCGATCGCAGGCTGGTTCGTCTTCATTGCCTCTCCTCCTCTTCTGCCCACAGGGGCGACAGCGGCGCCATCACACCCCGCATCCAGAGCATCTGCCACACGTTGGTCGTTCCGAGGTCGATACGGGCCTGGCCGGTCGACGGGAGTCTCCGCTCCGGCATCTCCACGTCGACGGTCCCGACGACCACGGCGGGAACAGTCAGTCCCTCGGCTCTGACGGGGAACAGGGCGTCCACGGGAACCGTGATCGGTTGCGGCGGCTGGGGGCGGACACTGCCCACCCCCAGCGGTTCGTTCATGAGGATGCCGCGACTGCTCAACAGCACGCGGGCGCCGTCGGGCACCTCGACCGCGGTCCTTTCGCCTCCCTGGACGAGGCTCACCCGACCGTCGTCGGCGACGAACCCGAACGTCGCCGTGGCGGGAACGGGCAGCAGCGTGCCGGTGATCACGACCGCCGCAGCCAGGGCGACACACACTCCGACGAAGCGGACTCGGGAGACGCCGGAGCGCAGCACGCGGGAGAGCGCGCGCACCAGCAGGCCGCAGCCCACCAGGACGACGACGGCTTCGAGCGCGACCACGAACAGACCGAGCACCGGTCCCCCGTCGGCGAACGCGTGCACCGTCCTGGTCACCACGAGCACGACCATCACGACCGGGGCGAGCAGGCTCGCGAGACCGAACGGCACGCTCCACCACGTCTGCACGCTCCGGTTCACCGGCGCTCCGCCGAACAGCCGGCGGCTCAGCGCGTTCGCACCGTCGCTGATGGTCCTGCCACGGAGGTTCGGCGTGTCGAGGGCGTTCATCAGGGCGATGTAGCCGTCGAATCGCACGAACGGGATGAGGTTCACGAGCACGATGACGACGCAGGACGTGGCCAGAAGCAGCAGCACGTCTCTGACCGTGGACCGGGGCGCGGCGAGCGCGAGCAGCACCGCGGCCGCCGCCACGACGGCGTGCACCGCCGGACCTGCGAGCGCGACGGCCACGCGGTGTCGTCGGTCGGCGAGCCGCCATCCGTCCGTGACGTCGACGAAGAACGCGGGTGTGAGATAGAAGATCATGAACCCGGCTCGTCGGGGACTGCCGCCGAACCTGGTGAGGGTGAGTCCGTGAGCACCCTCGTGGAGCAGGGTGATGAGCGAGAGCAGGACGATCAGCGTCAGCACCGCACCCAGCGGCAACGGCCGGGTGAGGACGTCTCGCAGGTCGCCGGCCTGCAGGATCGCGGCCACCAGCCCGGCGCAGAGGAGCACGGCCACAGATGCCACAAGCACGCGAGAGGACGGGCGGAAGACTGCGCCGTCGAGACGTGCGAAGAGGGTGGGCGCGCGAAGGGTCGCGAATTGCAGGGTGAACGGCGGCCGGTAGCTGATGCGCCCGGGTGCGCGCTTCGCACCGCCCTCGAGCAGTCCGTTGTCCCGGAACCGTCCGACCAGTCGCAGAAAGCTCTCCGGCGATTCCGACGCGGCGAACCGTCGGTGCAGGGCGTGCACCGTGGTCCCGCCGTCCATCGCCGTCAGCAGTTCGATGACCGCGGGCGACACCCTCGACGATGGCACCCCGTCGACGACGGCGATCCACGCCGCGTCCTCGCCCGTGCTCTCGAAGACGACACCGTGGGCCAGCAGCGGGCAGGTGTCGGCTCCCAGCGGTTCCATCGCCGGGGATGCCCGCCTACGGGAGAGCTTCCGAAGAACCGCCGTCATCCCGTGCCTCCCGGGGAGCGACCTCGCGATGTCGTGAGCAGGAGGATGTCCGTTCCCCCCGGCGAACGGACGGGAGCGACATCGGGCGCGGCGAATCCCGCCTCGACGAGTTCGCTCGACAGGACCTCGTGACCGAGTACGTGCAAGCGGCTGGTGAGCACGGGCACCGATGCACCGGCGTCGATGTCGGACTCTCGAACCCAGTTGACCACGCGGACGGCGCCGCCTTCCTCGATCTGCTGCGAGAAGAGATAGGTCTCCGTTCCGGCGGGTCCGGGGACCGTGATCTCCTCGTCTCTCGCCGACGCCAGGCTCTCCGCGGCGGCGCCACCCGCGACGGTCAGGGCGAATACCCCGTCCGGGGTGAGGTGTTCATGCACGCGCGCGAACAGCAGCGATCGATCCTCGCGGTCGAGCAGGGTCACGGATGTGGCTCCGAGCACGATGAGCCCGTAGCGGCGTCCGAGGTGGAAATCGCGCATGTCCGCGACGACGCAGTCGAGCCTCGGGTGGTCGGGCATCGCACGGCGGAGGTGCGAGAGCATGTCTCGCGAGGTGTCGATCGCGGTCACCTGCTTGCCGGATCGCAGCAGCGGGATCGTCAGTCGCCCGCTCCCCGCCGCGATGTCGAGCACGGGGTCGGCGGTGACTCTCGCGAGCCCCAGCACCTCGCGGACCTCCACGCGATCAGGGCCGACGAGCCGCTCGTAGAAGTCCGTCCCCGCCCCGGTGTACAGATCGAGCGGCTGCGCCACGGCATCGGCGCCGTCGAGAAGTGCCGACACGGTGTCGGTGATCAGGTCTGGCATTCGGCTCATGGCCTCTCTGGGATCGGAGGGGAAGTGCGGGCGAGAGGACCCGCCCGCACTCCGGTCAGGTCGCGATGGCTGCCGCCCCGCCGATGATGGCGATGATGTAGCTCGCGTGCTCCCACCATTCGGTGGGCGCGTCGATCTGTTCGAGTTCCGAGAACTCCAGCGACGTCGTCTGCACAGTGCACCTCCTTCGATTGGTCCGTTCGGCAGCTGTCTAGGTCAGAGCGAGAATTCCGATGATGACGCCCACGGCGAATCCCCGCATGTAGTCATCGGTGTCGTTCAGCGCGTCCATGGCTTCGAGCTCTGTGAATTCGAGCGTCGGCATTGCGGCTTGCATGTTTCCTCCTTTCCGATGTCGACCACCTCGTCGGGATCGCGTCAGGTGGCAGCGGCCGCGCCGATCCCGATGAGGACCAGAGCACCGATCACGCCCTGATAGAAGCTGTCCCAGCTCGGCGCCTCCATCGCGTCCAGCTCCTGGAACTGGATCGTCTTCTGCGTGTTCTCCTTCATTCACTTCACCTCCTTCGGCTCGAACATCGACGGTCGGTCACCTGCACCGACCGCGTGGCTGCTCCAGCGGGATTCGCGGAGCACGTCGTGGAAGTCGCCTTCGACCAGGCCGGGCAGCATCGGCTGACGGTTTCCCCATGCGCGCTCCGTGGTGAGTGCGATGTGGCGCATCTCATGGGCCGCGGGGCGTGACGGAAGCGGGATCCGCCATCGCTCGACGAGTGCCTCGATGCCGGTGGCGGGATCGACGGGCAGGTCGATCACGCCGGCAACCTCGGTCCAGAAGCGCTCCAGGCTGCGCGCATCGCCCCATCGTGAGTCACCGGCGCCGATGCGGCGCCAGACGGCGCCGCAGACCGCCGCCGTGGCGACCATCTTGCGAACGCCCAGTCGGAACGCCACCTCGTTCGCGAGGTACCAGTGCCGCGCGCTGAAGGGATCGCCCCCACGCAGCGCCGATGTGCGCTGCGTGGCGGCGCTGAGACGTGCCAGACGCGATCGTCCCGCAGTCGAGACGGTGTCGTGCGACGCCGCCGCGAGGAGGGCCCTGCCGAGGACGCTGGCGTCTCTGCGCGCTCTGTCCGTTCGCCGAGGACTCGTCGAGGCACCGGCGACACGGAGGAACGCCTCCAGCGCCCCCTCGGTCACCGCCGCGGAGGGGAGGGAACTCAGCTGGCGCGGATCGAGCACGGCATGCCGCGGTCGCAGAGCACGGCCGACGATGAGACGGTAGCCCTGGTCGTTCTCGAGAACGGCCACGCAGTTCGTCTCCGACGAGGTGCCGAGCGTGGTCGGCACGGCCAGGAGGTCGACAGCCGGCGCCGCATCGGGCAGTACGGTGAGGGCCGATCGCGACGCGTGGCCGATGGCGTAGTCGAACATCCGTCGAGACACGAGCACGAGCGCGGCGATCTTGCTCGCATCGAGAATGCTCCCGCCCCCGACGGCCACGACCCTCCGCGGCGGACGGCGGATGATCTGCCGCGCGATCTCTCGCACGGTCGTCACGTCCGCCCGTTGCGCGTCGACGTCGATCCGCCGTGCCGCGCATCCGGCCAGGTGCGACGACGGGACGGCCGTGTCCGCGATCACGAGGGTGTCGTGTCCGGCGGTGAGGCGCGTGATCGTGCGCGATGCGCTCCCGTCTCCGTACCACAGCGTGGGCACACGCGCCGAGAAGTCCGTGATCATGCCGCTGCACCCCGCGTGTGGGCGAGCCCCGCTCGCACCGCGGTCTCGGTCTCGCGGAGCTCCGCCGCGTCGAATCCGTACGCGGGTATCAGCTCGATGGAGCTCGGGCCCGGCTGCACCAGCACACCGCAGCGGGCGATGGCCGAGACGACCTCCAGCACCTCCTGGCCGGACAGCCCCGTCTCGTCGGGGTGTCGCAGACCCAGACCGACGAAGCATCCGCTCCCGGTGATCTCGGTCACCACGCCGTCCGCTTTCAGCCGCGCGGCCAGGTCCTGCACCTCGGTCGCGAGCGCCTGGGTGACGGTCTCCACGTCGATGCGCCGCAGTTCCTCGATCACCGCGACGATCGCCGCGGCACACGCCGGGGTTCCGGCCTGCGTCTCACCGTGCACGAACGTCCACCCGCCTCGGATGAATGCCGTGGCGATACGCGGACCGATCAGGAGGGCGGCCGCACCCATCACGCCGTTCGTCAGCGCTTTCGAGAGGATGAGCACATCGGGCGGCGCGGCCCACCTGTCGGTGGCGAGCATGGTTCCGGTGCGCCCGAATCCCGTCGCGACCTCGTCCGCGACGATCAGGAATCCGTACTGTTCGCGCAGTGCGAGAAGGCGCTCGACGAACGCACGGGACAGCGCATATGCGCCGCTGCCGAGCACGGGCTCCACGACCACCGAGGCCACTCTGGTGCCTTCCCGCTGCAACAGCGCAGCCAGCTCCTCGCCGTCGTCGGCGTGGGAGACGTGGCGGACCGCGCGACGGTCGACGCCGTAGACGGACTGCAGCAGGTCGTCCCCGCTGAGGACGTGGCTGCCGTACATGGTGCCGTGATAGCTGCCCTTCAACCCCACGACCAGCGACCGAGCCGCCGAGCCGGTCTGCGCCCAGTACTGCCGTGCGAGCTTCATGGCCGCGTCGTTCGCCGCACCACCCGAGGTGGAGAAGATGACCCGGTCGTACCGGCCAGGACCGGCGAGCTCGATGAGGGCATCCGCCGCATCTTCGGCGTAGCGATGCGGCGCCCGGAACAGCGACAGGTACGACGCGTCACGCGTGACCCTGGCGACGGCCTCGCCGATGGCCGGGTTCCCGAAACCGAGCGGCACGTTCCAGAGGCCGCTCGTGGCGCACAGGCGCGTGGAGCCGTCGGCGAACGCGATCCGGTGTCCGGTGGCGCCGACGGCGACGCGATCCGACGCGAAGGTCGTGTCCGCGGGGAGCATCGACGTCCACAGGGCGTGCGGTGCGGTCATCGTGGCGCCTCCTCTGTAAGCCGTCCGGAGAGAGGTCTGCCGCCGTGGATCCCCAGCGCGATGACCGCCTCGCGGCACAGCGCTCTGGCGTGGTCGTCCGGAATGCCGAGCGCGCGGGCCACGCGTTCCGTCGCGCGGTCGGGTGTGCTCGAGGTCTGGACGAGGGCCACGACGCGGGCCGTCTGCGGTGAGAGCAGCTGACGACGCAGAGTCGTCGTGTCCGCGAGCACGAAGCCTTCCGGGGTGTCGAGGAGGAAGGGGTCCGATGAGCGGGGCTCGGCGTCGGCGAGGTCGTCGTCGACGAGCAGCCAGCCGAAGCCCGAGATCCGCGCCGTCCCGTTCCCGAGCCCGAGCATCTTGATGAGGTCGGTGGCCCGGAGGTAGCGCCCGATCCACTCGTGAGCTCCGAGGTCGCCGGCGATCCGCTCCCTCGGCGCGATGCCGGACAGGGAGGCCGCGCGCGGCAACGGGGTGGCGAGGATCGCAGGCAGGTCGCCGACCTCTCCGAGCACCTCGCCCTGCACGCCGGCTCTGACGGCTCCGTCGTCACCGATGTGCAACGCGCTCGGGACATCGGAACCGTCGGGCACCGATAGCGTGTGCCGATCGGCCAAGAGCACGCGCGGATCGATCAACGCCGTCGGGAACACCCCCGTGTCCCGAGCGAGTTCCGCGTCGTCGATGAAGGCTTGCCAGCTGGAGGCATCGAAGAACCGGACCGCCGTGGGCCCGATGATCTGGATGAACGCCGCGGCGACGTAGTCCTGGAGCTCGACGCCGCGCTCACCGAAGAACACCTCGTCCCCGGGCTCACTCACGGCGCCGTCGTACCTGCCGACGCCGGCGACGCCCTCCCACGACGGGGTGCCCTCGGGCAGCAGGACCAGGTCGTCGCTGCCCGCCACGTGGCGGACGGCATCCGTCTCAGCACCGCGCTCCACGAAGAAGATCCGTGAGTGATGCTCCCGCTCTCCGGTGATCCACTCCCGGAATGCTCGCGCTCCGAGGAGGTGCGGATCCGTCGCGTTCTGCCCGGGCATCAGGAGGCGGCCCGCCGACTCGCGCCGAGATCGATCCCCGCATCGCGCAGCTGGTCGCCGAGTCTGTGCATCAGCGGCGCGATGCCCGTCGGCCGCACGCCGAGTTCGAAGGCCAGCAACCCTGTCGCCGATGACTCGTCTCCGGTGGCCAGCAGGCATTCGGTTGCCCGCGCAGCATCGATTCCGAGTCGGAGATGTATGCGGCGATGCGGATCGACCAGGACATACTCCTCTCCGTCGTCCGTCATGAGCAGAGGAGCGTCGGCCGACACGACGACGGGAAACGCCGCACTCTCGTCCAAGGCTCTGATGAGGTGTCCCCCGAAGCCGGAGATGGTCGGACGGCCACGGCTCCCGCGCCAATCCCGCAGCGCATCGAGCGCTGCCAGGTAGCGCCCGAACCACGGACGGTCGTCGAGGTCGGCATCGAGCACGCGAGGATCCATGATGCGGGCGAACGGCCTTCCGCGCCCGCCGACTCCGTCGGCGGCGACCCGCACTTCCGCTCTCGCGTCGCCCACCTGGCCGAGTAGTGCTCCGTCCGGGCCGTCGCGATACTCTCCGTCCGCCGTCACGTGCACGCGGACGAGGCCGCCACCGCACGCAGCGCTGGCGAGGAACGACGCGCGGGATTCCAGAGTCGCCATGGGGCTCAGCAGCTGGCCGACGAAGATCCCGTCGTCTCTGGCCGTGTCGGCATCGCTGAGGAAGGCAGCAAGCCCTTCGGCGCTTCCCTGACGGATGACGGTGGGCGAGACGATCGAGAGGAACGGCGCGGCAACGTACTCCTGCAGCTCGACGACGTGATGAGCGTCGAGCACCAGTCGGTCACCCGGCTCTCGGAAACGACCGCCGTACTCCATGACGTTCTCCTGCGCGAAGGAGGTCGAACGCGACGGCGTGAACACGACGTCGTTCCGCCCCGCCTCCCGGAGCACATCGGCCAGATGCGTCGCCGTCTCGAGGAAGAACACCGCCCCATCGCCGAGAGCACGCCGTCCGCTCACGTATTGCTCGAAAGCCGTCACGGTGCGGTGGCTGCGTCTCGTCATCGTCGAACTCGCCTGCATGCTTCCCCCAGAGAAACGTCGTATCGCGATCGAAGACGATACGTCCTCACATGAGGCTATACACGTGACGGGTGACGTGCAATATTTCACATCGATGGACGTTCGCGCGCGGACTCCCGCCCTGTCACGCAGCCCTCCCCGCATCGGATAGGATGGACAGGTTGTTCCTTGGTGACGTGTCCGAGCGGCCGAAGGAGCACGCTTGGAAAGCGTGTGTTGTGCAAGCAACCGCGGGTTCGAATCCCGCCGTCACCGCCGAAAACGAGAAAAGCCTCCGCGCCAGCGGGGGCTTTTCTCGTATTCATCGAGCGCTGGGGATTCGGGGAGGCGCGAGCGCAGCGAGCACCGGAGTCCCGCCGTCACCGCCGAAAACGAGAAAAGCCTCCGCGCCAGCGGGGGCTCTTCTCGTTCGTGTCGGGCGCGGTCCTCCGCTCAGTCGTCGAAGCGCACGCCGTAGATCTGTCCGCCCGGTTCCGCCGGCAGTCGCGTCATGCCGAGGCGCTCGTAGAAGGCGGCTGCGCCCGTGTTGTCCGGGTCGATGCCGAGGTGCAGGCCGCGCACTCCGCGTCGGGTCAGCTCGGCGAACAGCGTCTCGATGAGTAGGCGCCCGAGTCCCTGCCCCTGGGTCTCCGGAAGCAGATCGATGTGCAGGTGGGCGGGGTGGTCGACGACGTTCGGCTCGATGCCGGCCGCGCGGCTGTAGCCGTAGTCGATCATCCTGTCCTCGCGGGTGACGATCTCGGCCGGTCGCGGGTAGCGGGCCTCGAGGGCGGGCCACCACTCCTCTCGGAACCACGTGTAGAAGTCGTCGGTGTCGTCGGTCGCCACGATGTAGCCGATCGTCCGCTCGTCGTCGCTCTCGACCACCCACGCGAGGTCCGGATGACGCTCGGCGTAGGGCACGGCGAACAGGTCGCCCCACAGCGAGTCGTCGGAGAGGACGCCGGTGGCATCCGCTCCGGCATCGGCCGTCTTCACGCAGATCTCGTACAGCGCGGCACGATCGGTGGGGCGGTACGGACGGATGCGAGACAAGACGACTCCTCTGGAGGGAACGGGGCCTCTCAGCCTATCGGCGCCTCGACCGCCGGCTTCCCGTTCTGCTGCACCCACGGAAGCAGCCAGGCGGCGAGCACCAGCACGACGCCGGCACCGACCAGAGCGCCGCCGAGGGTGTCGCTGGCCCAGTGCACCGACAGGAAGGTGCGCGAGAGCGCCATTGCGAGGATCCACGCCGCACCGACGATCGCCACCCAGACCCGCGGGAACAGTACCCAGAGCACGAGGGCGATGGTCGCGGCGTTCGCGGTATGCCCTGAGGGGAAGGAGCCGTAGTCGCTCACCACCAGCATGTCGTCGGGTCGCGCGCGGCCGAAGAGCTGCTTGAGCACCTGCACACCGGCGGCACTCGCAGCGAAGCAGAGCGCGGCGAACAGCGCACTGCGCCACCGACGCGCCAGCACGAGCGCCAAGATCACCAGCAAGGGCACCCCGAAGATCGCGACCCATCCCCCGCCGACCCAGTTCAGGACGAGGGCGAAGTCGACCATCCAGTCGGCCCTCGCTCCCGCGATGGTGTCGTTCCACCAGTTGTCGAAGCCCGGCGTCTGCGGGTAGGCGAACACCACCACGGCGCCGAGAATCGTCGCGAGCGCGAGGAGGCCCACTCCCCACCACAGCAGCATCCGCCTGTTCATCGTCCCATTCTGTCGGACGATGCCTGAACGCTCAGGGAGCGAGCATCCCGACCGTGCGCGGGCGCACCACGAACCAGAGCGACAGGATGCCGATCGCGGCGCAGCCGACCATGACGGAGGCCATGGTGGTCGCGGTGATACCCGCGTCATGCGAGAGCCAGCCCACGACCGGCGAGATGAGCCCGGCGACACCGAAGTTGGTCGCACCGATGATCGATGCGGCGGTCCCTGCGGCCTTCCCATGACGGTCGAGCGCGAGGACCTGCACGTTGGGGAACGTGAATCCGCAGGCTGTCATGAAGACGAACAGCGGGATGACCGTACCCCACAGCCCGAGACCGAGCTGGTCGGTGACGATGATGGCCGTTCCGGCGATGAGCAGCACGGCGGTGGAGTAGGCCATGACCCACTGCGGCCCGAAGCGCGCGGCCAGACGTGACGCGGTCTGGACTCCGACGACGACGCCGAGCGAGTTCACCGCGAACAGCAGACCGTACTGCTGCGCGTCGAGCCCGTGCGTCACCTGGAACAGGAAGGGCGATGCCGACAGGTACGAGAACAGACCGGAGAACGTCATTCCGCCGATCACGAGCACGCCCAGGAACACCCGATCGGACAGCACCGAACGGTACCGCTGCAGCATGGTGGCACCGCCACGGTCCTGACGCCGCGCGACGGGAAGGGTCTCCGGGATGAACAGGATCGTCGACAGCAGCATCACGATGCCGTAGGCCGCGAGCACCCCGAAAATGCCGCGCCACGGCATGAGCGTGAGGAGCCAGGAGCCGATGAGCGGCGCGATGACCGGAGCCACACCGGAGACCAGGGCGAGGCGCGAGAGCATGACGACGAGTCGACGCCCGCCGAAGAGGTCGCGCACGATCGCCATGGCCACGACTCCTCCGGCCGCAGCGCCGATACCCATGAGCACGCGTGCCACGCTGAGCAGCGCGAGATCCGGGGCGAAGGCTGCGCCCACACTGGCCAGCACGTGCAGAGCGGTCACCGCGATGAGCGGCACACGGCGCCCGACCTTGTCGCTGAGCGGACCGACCACCAGTTGACCGAGCGCGAAGCCGATCATCGTTCCGGTCAGGGTCAGCTGGATGGCGGCTGCCGTGGTCTGGAAGTCCTGCTCCAGAACCGGGAAGGCGGGAAGGTAGAGGTCGATCGTGAACGGGCCGAGGGCCGTGAGCGCGCCGAGCAGGATGATGTACAGCGTGCGACGGCCGAGGGAGATGGCATCGCCCGGGTGCAGCATGATCGGCGCGGTCGCGGGGTTCGCGCCGAGGGTGCGGATGGCGCCGGTCGCGGTCGGGATGCGGATGCTTCCCGTCGCGGTGCGTTCCGGCGGCGAGATCTTCGGTGCGTCATCGGCGGAATCCTCCGCCTTCACGACGGGGAGGGAATCAGTGCGGGGAGCGTCGGACACGACGTCCTTCCAGAGTTCAGGGGATGCAATGGTCGAATCGATTCGATCAGGGGAAGCCCCCATGTTACCGCCGCCCGGCCCGCTTCCACACGGACGAGAACGGAGAACGCACCCCCGCGGATCCGCGGAGGTGCGTCTCAGAAGGCGCCTCGATCAGCGCGAGATGCGGTCGAGTCCCTGCTCGAGGTCGGCGATCAGGTCGCCCACGTCTTCGATGCCCACCGAGAGCCGCACGATGTTCTCCGGGACGGCGAGCTCGGTACCTCGTACGGACGCGTGCGTCATGTCCGGCGGGTATCCGATGAGCGACTCGACACCGCCGAGCGACTCTGCGAGCTGGAACACCGAGGTGCTCTCGACGAAGGCGCGCGCCGCGTCGGCGCCGGCCGCGAGACCGAACGACAGCATCCCACCGAAGGCGCTCATCTGCTTCGCCGCGATGTCGTGGCCGGGGTGAGAGGCGAGACCGGGGAAGTACACCTGGGCGAACTCCGGGCGGGCCTGCGCCCACTCGGCGATGGCCTGAGCGTTCTCGGAGTGCTGGCGCATCCGCAGCGCGAGCGTCTTGATGCCGCGGGTCGTCAGCCAGGCATCCAGCGGTGCGGAGACCGCGCCGACCGCGAACTGCTGGAACTTCACCTGCTCGAAGAACCGATCGTCCGCGAACACGACCGCACCGCCGAGCACGTCCGAGTGGCCGCCGAGGTACTTGGTCGTGGAGTGCACGACCAGGTCGGCGCCGAGCGCGAGCGGCTGCTGCAGCGCCGGCGAGGCGAACGTGTTGTCGACGACGACCGTGAGACCCGCCGCATGCGCGATCTCGGCGATCTGCGCGATGTCGACGATCTTCAGGAGCGGGTTGCTCGGCGTCTCCAGCCAGACGATCTTCGTCTCGGGGCGGATGGCGGCTCGGAGCGCGTCGATGTCTGCGAGCTCGACCGTCGTCGTCTCGATACCCCAGGGCGCCAGCACCCGGGTGAGGAGCCGGTACGTCCCGCCGTAGACGTCGTTGCCGAGCAGGACGTGGTCTCCCGGCTTCAGGATCCCGCGCAGCAGCGCGTCCTCCGCCGCGAGCCCCGAGGCGAAGGACAGCGCGCTCGTACCTCCCTCGAGAGCCGCGAGCTGCGTCTCGAGCGAAGAACGTGTGGGGTTCCCCGCACGGTTGTACTCGTACCCTGAGCGCAGGCCCCCGACGCTGTCCTGCACGTGCGTGGAGGACTGATAGATCGGCGGGATGATCGCGCCCGTGACGGGGTCTGGCGCTTGTCCTGCGTGGATGGCTCGGGTGGCGAAGGCGTGATCGGACATGCTCCTCAGCCTACGTCCGCGCTCGCACGGACGGCCGTCCGGTTACGCCCCGGGTCGGCCGATATCCCGACATCCTCAGCGCGACAGATAGGCGAGCAGATCCTGACGCGTCAGCACCGTGTGCGGCTTGCCGTCTTCGGTCACCAGCAGCGCGTCGGCATCGGCGAGCGCTGCCTTGGCCTGAGCGACGGGAGCGTGGATGCCGACGAGCGGCAGCCTCTCCCCCACGTGCGCCCCCACGGCGTCCGTCGCGTTCGCCTCACCACGGAACAGCAGGTCGAGCAGCCCCTTCTCGTCGACGGTGCCGACCACCTCGCCCATCATCACGGGCGGCTCGGCGCTCAGCACGACCAGCTGCGAGACGTCGTACTCGGTCATCATCCCGATGGCCTCGAGCACGGTGTCGGTGGGATGGGCGTGAACCAGGTCGGGGATGCCCGCGCCCTGTCGCGACGGACGAGCGGCGAGCACGTCGGCGACGGTCTCTCCCTCCTCCAGCTCGCTGAAGCCGTAGGAGCGCATCCATCCGTCGTTGAAGATCTTGCCCAGGTAGCCGCGCCCGCCGTCGGGGAGCAGCACCACCATCACGGCATCCGCGGGCAGATCCCGCGCGACGCGCAGCGCACCGACCACGGCCATGCCGCTCGATCCGCCGACGAGGATGCCCTCCTCGCGGGCAAGCCGCCGCGTCATGGCGAAGGCCTCTGCGTCTCCGACCGCGACGATCTCGTGCGGCACGGTCGGATCGTAGGCACCGGGCCAGATGTCCTCGCCCACGCCCTCCACCAAGTACGGACGACCGGTCCCGCCGCTGTAGACGCTCCCCTCGGGGTCGACTCCGACGATGCGCACCCGTCCGTCAGAGACTTCACGCAGGTAGCGACCCGTGCCCGTGATCGTGCCACCGGTACCGACGCCGGCGACGAAGTGCGTGACCTCGCCGTCGGTGTCGCGCCAGATCTCCGGCCCCGTCGTCTCGTAGTGGCTACGCGGGCCGTTCGGGTTCTCGTACTGGTTGGGCTTGAAGGCACCGGGGATCTCGCGCGCGAGCCGGTCGCTCACGCTGTAGTACGACTCGGGACTGTCGGGGGCCACCGAGGTCGGCGTCACGACGATCTCGGCGCCGTAGGCCCGCAACACGTCGATCTTGTCCTCGCCGACCTTGTCCGGCAGCACGAAGACGCAGCTGTAGCCGCGCTGCTGAGCGACGAGCGCCAACCCCACTCCGGTGTTGCCGCTGGTCGCTTCGACGATCGTGCCCCCGGGCTTCAGGTCGCCCGACGCCTCCGCGGCATCGATGATCCGCGCGGCGATGCGATCCTTCGACGACCCGCCGGGGTTCAGATACTCCAGCTTCACGAGCACTGTGCACGCCACACCCTCGGTGACGCGATTCAGCTTCACGAGGGGCGTGTCGCCGACGAGGTCGACGATCGAGTCTGCGTACTTCATGACTTCAGGGTAGACGCGCGGATGCCGCGACCGGGGCTGTGTTGCACCCGACCGCGGCATCCGTCCTCTCGAAAGGCCCCCGGTGTCTCTCGAAGGTCAGCCCTTCGTCGATCCGGCCAGCAGGCCGCGGACGAAGTAGCGCTGCAGAGCGAAGAACACGATCAGCGGCACGATGATCGACACGAAGGCGCCCGCCGTGAGCAGATACCAGTCGTTTCCTCTGGTTCCGGTGATCTCGGCCAGCAGCTTCGTGATCGGCGCGGCAGCTCCATCGGCGAACACCAGTCCGACGAGCAGGTCGTTCCAGACCCACAGGAACTGGAAGATCGCGACGGATGCGATCGCCGGCATCGTCAGCGGCAGCACCACGCGGAAGAAGATCTGGCCGCGGGACGCACCGTCGACGCGGGCCGCCTCGATGATCTCCCCCGGGATCTCCGACATGAAGTTGTGCAGCAGGTAGATCGCCAGCGGCAGCGCGAACATGGTGTGCGCGATCCACACCTGCGCGTAGCCGTCCGACGCGCCGAGCGGCTGCGTCACCTGGAGGCCGAAGAGATTGATCCCTCGCGAGAACGAACTCAGCAGCGGCACCAGGGCCATCTGGATCGGCACGATCTGCAGGGCGAACACGAAGATGAACAGCGCGTTGCGGCCCTTGAAGTCGATCCACGCGAAGGCGTAGGCCGCCATCGAGGCGATCATCAGCGGTACGAGCGTGGCCGGGATCGTGATCGCGATCGAGTTGACGAACGACTCGAGGATCGTGAGCTGCGTCGTGCCGGACTGCAGCACGTCGACATAGTTCTCGATCGTCACCTGCGGATCGGCGAAGAACGTCCACCATCCGCTCGACTGGATCTGATCGCGCGGCCGGAACGAGGAGATGAACAGCCCGAGCGTCGGGATCGTCCAGAGCACCGCGATCACGATGGAGGCGACGGACGCCCAGGGGCGCGACAGCTTCTTGCGAGCGCGTCCCGCGGAGCCTTCGATGCCGCCTCCGGTCGTGATGGCGCGGGTGCTGACAGCGGTTTCGGACTTCACGGTGTCGGTCATCGGATCTCCCGCTGCTTCTTGATCTGGCGTGCGTTGTAGATGACGATCGGCAGCACCAGGATGAACAGGATCACGGAGAGCGCGGCACTGCGTCCGGCCTCGAACTTCGAGAACTGGGTGTACATCTCGTTCGCGAGCACCGAGGTGCCGTAGTTGCCGGCGGTCATCGTCCTGACGATGTCGAACACCTTCAGCGAGGCGATCGAGATCGTCGTCAGCACCACGATCAGTGCGGGGCGGATGGAGGGGATCGTCACCGAGATGAAGCGCTCCCAGGCATTCGCACCGTCGAGCTCCGCCGCTTCGAGCAGTTCCTGCGGCACGCCCTTGATCGACGCGGACAGCAGCACCATGGCGAAACCGGTCTGCACCCAGATGAGCACCACGATCAGGAACAGCGTGTTCCACGGCTCGTTCAGCAGCCACTGCTGCGGCTCACCGCCGAACCACACCATGATCTGGTTGAACAGACCGATCTGCTCGAACTGGGGGCCGCGGTACTCGTACATGAACCGCCAGATGATGCCAGCCCCGACGAAGGAGATCGCCATGGGCATGAACACGAGGACCTTATAGATCTTCTCGCCGCGGGTGCGGTCGATGAACACCGCGTAGGCGAGACCGACGATGGTCGACACGGTCGGGACGAGCAGCACCCAGATGATCGTGTTGACGACCGAGGTGATGCCATCGGACTGCGTGAAGATCCACAGGTAGTTGGCGAACCCGACGAAGTCCTTCCCCGACGAGTTCAGGAACGACGAGTACATCGTCTGGATGGACGGCAGGATCAGACCGACCAGCAGCAGCAGGATGGCTGGTGCCATGAAGGCGACGAGCTGGATCAGATAGCCGGCGCCGTCGCGTGATCGATAGTCGAGCCAGAAGAACAGCGCCCCGACCGCGACCGCCACTCCCATCGCCCAGTAGTAGGAGTTGAAGAACCACATCACGGCGAACGGGATGAGCAGGCACATCGCCAGCCGGATGCCGGTGTAGAGCGCTCCCCTGCGTGGAGCGATGTCCACGAGGAACAGGATGAGCGCCACGACCACCGCGAAAGCGATGACGACGGCGACCGCCTGCAGGATCGGCGGG